>JBFRWL010000454.1:0-8386 GCA_051439565.1 Prochloraceae cyanobacterium | reverse complement strand
CCTTAACACATACCGTCAGCGTTACGCTCTCTATAAACTAGACCCCGACCTACAAGCTGCTCATGCAGCTTTTCCTTTTATTTGCACCTGGGACGATCATGAAGTCGATAACGACTACGCTAACTATTGGTCTGAAAATTTCGATTCTCCAGAAGAATTTGGGCGACGACGGGCAGTGGCATATCAAGCCTACTATGAACACTTACCTCTACGACCTGTTTCTTTCCCTCAAGGAAGCAACCTCAAGCTTTATCGCCGCTTTACTTTTGGAGATTTAGCTCAATTTAGCATACTCGATACTAGACAGTACCGTTCCAATCAGGCTTGCGAATGTAGTACTCGCGGTGGTGGACAACTACTCAGCAAATGCTCGCAATTGCTCGATCCTCGCCGCACAATGTTGGGAGCAGAACAGGAACAGTGGCTACTTTCTGGGTTAAATAGCTCACCAACCATCTGGAATGTAGTCGCACAACAGTATTTGGTCGCGCAATTGAAACAGAATTTATCTGGGCGCTGGACTTACTGGAGCGATGGGTGGGATGGTTATCCACTCAGCCGCCAAAGAATTCTCGAATTTATCTACACAAGACGCATAGCTAATCCGATTTTTCTGGGCGGAGATATTCACTCTTTTTGGGTCAGCGAACTCCAAACCGATTTTAATAACTCTAATTCGCCCTCTGTGGCCACAGAGTTTGTTGGTACTTCGATTAGCTCTCGCGGAGTTCCCTATGAACGTTTTACGGCCTATTTACCGGATAATACCCATATTAAGTTTTTTGAGAGTCGCTGGCGCGGCTATGTCAAATGTTCCGTAGAGCGAGAAAAATGGCTCGCGCACCTGCGGATTGTAGAAACAGTTAATAAGCCACAAGCGCCGTTGCGAACCTTAGCCTCTTTTGTTGTTCACAGGGGAGTACCTGGAGTTCAACGACTATAGTAATTCTTTTCACGAAATTTCTTTCAATTTTTTATCAACAATCTAAAATCTATGGGAAGGGCTTGACGGGGTTGTCACCCCGTCAGGGGTAGGGCTCTCAGTACCTTTTTTTTCTCTATTGAGGCAAACGGATTTTCGGAGAACCCGTTTCTTTTGAAACTCGCTCAATTTCAAAATTCTCGATGTTATCTTCAAAACGATTGAAAATAACTCGAATCTCATCATAGCCAATGGCTGTTGAAGCTCCTTTTGGCTCATTGCATTTAACACGCATCAAGGTTTGGAACCCACCATACTTTTGGTTAATATAAAAGCTTCTCGCGCAACCGAAACCAATAAATCCCTCTAAAGCTAATTGATTGAGAGCAGCTATCCCCATACGACTATTAATCAGAGATTCTATCTGTGCATTCTTTTCTGTATCTGTCATCATTCGCCATGACTGTTGGGCTTGCGTAAGTAGCACTGGGGAGAACTGACGATTTTCCCTTGTCGTTGTCAATCTGGGAAACGCTTCTACTTTCGTAGCCAGGTAATTAAGTATTAAGCTAACTCCGATAATAGTCAACGCCAATCTTTGAGCAGGCTTTTCTTTCATCACAGAAAAAAGGCTCTTTAAGAACTTTGTTCCCTCTAATTATCGCTCACAACTGGTAGCATGAGAGCCTGACGTAAAGCTTGAAAGCGCTCAGGAACCAATCGATAGTAAATCCAGTTCCCTCGCCGCTCCTTATCCAATAATCCGGCTTGATAAAGAACTTTGAGGTGGTGAGAGACAGTGGGTTGAGCCACTTCCAATTCTTCTGTTAAATCACACACACAAGCCTTTCCTTCTGGTTGAGCCGCGATCAGACTGAGAATTCGCAGACGCACTTCTTCTCCTAAGACCCGAAACAGTGTAGCTAGTTGCTGCGCCTGGGACTTTTCAATCACTCCATCGAGAAGCGGGGGACAACATTGAGATTTTGAATTTGAGTGTTTCATGCTTCTATATTGACACTCATCAATATTATCGGCTAGTATATTGATAGACATCAATATTGACACTCATCAATATAGCTAACAGATCTAACTATGTCACGCATTCAACTTGCTCTCAACGTCAGTAATCTTGAGGAATCTATCGCCTTTTACAGCAAATTATTTGGAGTTAACCCCACTAAGCGTCGTCCTGGTTATGCCAATTTTGCGGTTGTTGAACCACCATTAAAATTAGTTCTAATGGAAAATGCCTCCAGTGCTGGAACCTTAAATCACTTGGGAGTTGAAGTCAACTCAACTGATGAAGTTCAAGAAGCTGACCAACGCTTGCGCTCTCATGGACTAGAAACCAAGCCGGAAAATCAAATCACTTGCTGTTATGCAGTGCAAGATAAAATCTGGGTTGACGATCCAGATGGTGCACCTTGGGAAATTTACACAGTTCTTCAAGATGCTGCTACTTATCATCAAACTCAAACTACAGAAAAAGTTTCTGTTTGTACGACTTGTTGAGTCAATTCTACAGATATAGCGGTGTGCAAACTGGTTAAGTACACTTTTCCATCTCAATCTCTTGAACAAGAAATGCCAGGTGTACTTAATAAACCTGAACACTGCTATAGTTTAAATTTCCCTTTACGCACGTCTAAATGTAATACGCAAAGATTATGTTTTACCCTAGTTGGGCGATCGATAGTGCTCGAATTTTCCCTTCGCTTAATTCCTCTTTAAAAGAGCGATCCGCTACGCGGATCTGGCTTCGCCAGCACGAGGCGCAACAAAATACTTCGATTTCAACTTATTTTTATTAAATAGATAGTTTAGTGATCGATCGCTTGAAAAAAATATCCCTGTAAAACTCAGGTCTTCTGGTTACCAAAGGCATAGCTTCACTGACCCCTCCGATGCTAGAAAGTTACCAATATGTGCAAACTGCAGAGGGATCTGGTTTCACCGATTTCATTTTCTTGCGATGATCGTAATCAAAGGTTTCCTCACAAATTCCACTTTTACTATTAAAAGTACACTTCAATACTGTTTGATAATTGTGTACAGAATGATTATCTACAATATCAAATTTACCCGTTAAATCGTCTCTGTAAAATGCAACTAGATAAGCATATGGTAGATGCTGATATCTCATATCTTTAAGTGGGACGCAAGGAACCTTATCGTAGACGTTTTGAATGCGAATCGTTCTTGTCTCAGGTTTTTGTTGTGGTTCCTGCTGTTCGTAAAATTCAACGAAAGCTTGGTTACCTACACGAGGGGAGGCATAATTGTAATTTATAGACTTGATATCTGGTCTAGATAAAGTGAGATCGAGAGTA
The DNA here is from genome assembly GCA_051439565.1 of Prochloraceae cyanobacterium. Taxonomy (GTDB): domain Bacteria; phylum Cyanobacteriota; class Cyanobacteriia; order Cyanobacteriales; family JBFRWL01; genus JBFRWL01. Next base: position 5,131 of record JBFRWL010000454.1, on the reverse strand, counting down.
AATAAAATACTGAGCGTACATCCCAAACTATGCCCAGTAATGTAGAGTTGATTAATCGGCTCTGATGATGTTTGATATTTATCAATTAAATCAAACAACTGCTGTTGCATTGAGGCTGTATGCACATCACTATCAGAATAAATACGATAAAAACCAGACTCAACTCTAACATCAGATGGAATTAAAACATCTTTTTTATAAGCTGAAAATTTTGTATTATCTGCACCAAAATCATCGATTAGATCTTCTGTTGAATCAGTCCCTCTAAAAGCGAATATATAGGTGTAAGGAGATTGCTGCGATCGAAAGACTACACCATAACACTCAATAGTTTTGTCTTCATTAAAGATAGCGTCAACACCAGTCCAAGATTCAATAAAATCGTAACCCTCTGGTGGAATCACATTGGCTGAATTACACTTAGCAGGCTGATTTTTATCAAAAGCTCTATAAGCTTGAATGCTTGCTTCAACTAAAAGGAGCGCTTGATCGCGATCGAGCTCAGCAGTAGTCAGATGAGTAATCTTCGATTCCATCTTAGTCCGCTCCATATGTCAATTTCTCCCCTTACTGCTAATCTAGAACATTTGTTGATAATAGTATCAAGTTTAGTTTGACTTATCAAACCTAATTGTAGTTTAAGCCGATCGCTTTTTGTTACATTTACTTGGCAAGTCATACTCCTCCACCATCACCTCTTTTGCATCAGTGAGGTAGATTAGATTTGACCCAGATTGATGGTCTCAATGTCCTGAGTGTGCAGACTATTCTCTCAGAAATGTTTTACATTTATTTTTGTCTACCAACTTAAATGGTATTTCTCGAGAGAGATATATAGCTAAGCTCCTCCGCCAGCTCCTCCTCCCCATCCTCCTCCGCCATCACTACCACTGCGACGAAACAAATTGAAGATAATTATGATTATGAAAAATACACTGAAGATAAACTCGCCAATGCTTACACGAAATTGCTCGCTATTATCTCCAGAAACTCTATTGACCCGCTCAGGTCGTTCGATAAAGCCTTTAGGAAATTCAACAATGATACTTAAGCCTTCATGGGGTCTTAAGGTGCGAATTGTGACAAATACAGCATCTCCTTCTTTAATAAAGATTTACATCCTCTACTCCAATCTCAATAATTTCCATTCTTTGATTAAGACCGATTCAGTAATAAGTTTTTTCTATTACAAGACGAAATATTTAATGGAAAAACAAGGGTTTCAGCATTCACTTTACCCCCCAATGTTAAGAAATTTAAAATACTGAATCGGTGTTCTAGTGTTTGCTCCGGCTATTTCACTGGGACCACAAGAGTTTCGTCTTTCGGTGCCAGCCCGTACACCAATACTTTGGTTGGAGAGTTAAGTAAGTTCTTACCCTCGTGTACCTGCTTGGGAGCCAAATTGATAACTTCACCTGGCTTGAGGGTCACTTCTGGCTGCCCTTGTACCTTTATGGTTAAGGCACCTTCCAAGACATATAAAAACTCATGCCACGGATGGTAGTGCTTCCCAGTACTCATCCTGGGTGCGAACTCCGTGACCCATGTATGCATCTCTTTTCCTTCTATGCCTTCCAACTCAGTCTTGACAATCAAAGTACGTTTCACAGGTGCCACAGTCAAAATCTCTTGGGCATTCATAACCTGCACTCCGATCGCACCTACCACTCCTACCAAGATTGACGCTGCTAAGATCGAACCGAATCTGATAGCTGTCTTTTTCATAAGAGCCTCCTTTGTCAAGTTTTGCTGATGGTACTCACTTGGCAAGTACCATACCTGCTTAACTATCTATATGGAATGAATGGCTTAATATATAACTAACTATTTATTAGACGGAAACCTTATAAATATTTACTCTCTATTGGATTTTTTCAATTAGTCATTATTGAGGAAAAGTATCGATTTACCATAGCTTGTGGAAGATGAATTAGCTAACCTTCGCTTTATTAACAAGCCCAGCATTTTCCATAATCTATGCTATCAAAAAACTTGTCCTATCTTCCTCGATGAACATAAATATTAACTATGCCACTATACTCCATAACGACTATGATAAATTTATAAACTCATAACGAGTATGAGTAATTGACAAACTTAGCTGAGTAGAAAAAATGGCTCAACTCAAGCAACGCCGCTCGGAAAACATTAGCGGCAATTTCTACGTCGATCGCACCTGTATTGACTGCGATACCTGTCGCTGGATGGCACCAGAGATATTTAGTCGAGTAGCAGAACAATCAGCAGTCTACCACCAACCGGCTAACGAAAAAGAGCACTTAAAAGCATTACAAGCACTTTTAGCTTGTCCGACAGCTTCCATTGGTACCCAGGAGAAGCCTAAAGAAATTAAAGCAGCACAACAAACCTTCCCCATTCTAGTTGAGGAAAATGTATATAACTGCGGCTATCATTCCCAGAGTTCTTACGGGTCGGCTAGCTATTTTATTCAACGAGAGCAAGGAAATATTCTAGTTGACTCCCCTCGCTTTACACCGCCTTTAGTAAAAAGGTTAGAGGAATTAGGCGGCGTTTGCTATATGTATTTAACCCATCGGGATGACGTAGCAGATCACGAAAAATTTCAGGCTTATTTTGGCTGCGATCGCATTTTACACGCCGACGACATTACTTCTGGGACAAAGAATGTAGAGATTCAACTTTCCGGTAGCGATCCGATCGAATTTACACCAGACATATTAATTATTCCCGTTCCCGGTCACTCTAAAGGTCATACAGTTCTCCTCTACCGGCAGAAATTTTTATTTACTGGCGATCATCTCGCCTGGTCCGATCAACTCAAGCAACTCCATGCTTTTCGCCGCTATTGCTGGTACTCTTGGTCAGAACAAATTCGTTCCATGCATAAACTAGCCAACTACAGTTTTGAATGGGTACTTCCCGGTCACGGTCGTCGTTACCACACCGATCGGCAAAGCATGAGAGAACAAATGCAAAAATGTCTTACTTGGATGGAAAACAATTAAACAGATATCAGTAGATGGTCAAGTTTTTGAGGAGAAAATTATTGGTTCTCAGCTAGCTTGGCAACACTTGATGCTAGCTTGGCTACCTTTTCAGCAATGGCGGCTAGGTTTTCGTGGAGGGTGGCTCGATCTTCATTAAGTCTTTGGAGAATCTCAAACATTACGGCTCTATCTCTAGCTAGTTCTGAGGAGTTCTATCTTGAACTTATTTATGTAGATGGGAAAACAGCTCAAGACGGGAGCGAGCATTTGTGAGCAGAAATCTCACTTTTGGGTATGGTTCCGGTTAAACAGATTGCCGAAAAAGAGAAACTCTTTCTCGAAAATTACCTAATAATGCTGTAAACTAGCCGAGAAATTTTACCTGTTTCCTTATCAACAACTATGGAATCAAACTTTCTAAGTGCAGTTTTACTGCCCCTAGCCCTATTTATCATTATGCTAGGTATGGGTTTAGGGCTTACCCTCAAAGACTTTCAACGAATCTTTATCGAACCCAAAGGGGTGATTTTCGGCTTAATGGCGCAGTTAATCATGCTCCCATTAGTTGGCTTTTCATTAGCGTCCATTTTTCCCCTAACCCCGGAGTTAGCGGTAGGGGTAATGATTTTATCAGCCTGTCCCGGTGGTCCTACCTCAAATTTAGTTACCTATTTGGCGCGGGGAAATGTAGCTCTATCCATTACACTGACGGCAATTAGTAGTTTGATTACGGTGTTTACTCTTCCCCTGGTCGTCAACTTGTCGATGCAAACCTTTATGGGGGAAGGGTCTGGTCTACAATTACCGTTTTTGAAAACGGTGCTGCAGATTGCAGTAATCGTGTTAATTCCTGTAGGAATGGGCATGGTCTTGCAGCACTATGCTCCCCGCTTTGCCAGAACGGTGGAAAAAAGGGTCAAATGGCTAGCGCTGTTCTTTTTGGGGTTAATTATTGTTGGCTTAGTGCTAAAAGAACGAGCCAATATTCTAGACTTTTTCCTTCAGGTGGGGTGGGTTAACTTGACTTTAGTCATGCTGACGATGGCTTTAGGTTATGGAATTGCCATTCTGATTAAACTCGACGAACGTAGCTCCACCGCCATTACGGTTGAAGTCGGCATTCAAAATGGGACGTTAGCCATTGCGATCGCCAGTTCTCCAGCCTTTCTCGGTATTTCTACTATGGCAATTCCGGCGGCTATCTACAGTTTGCTGATGTTTGGCGTAAGTGGAGCTTTTGCCTGGTGGGCACATCGGCGGCTCCCAGTTCAGGGTTGAGCTGCAGCTTCGATGTAGGTTTGATAACAAGTCTAGTTCGAAACCTGTAGCGTTTTTTAGGTTAAAACTAAAAGACTGGACTCGTTTACTGAACTGATTGACTCTAACCTAGTATCTCACGGTTCTTCTAGCGATCTAGTTAGATTAAAGTTTTCGTCTAATAAATAGTTAGGTTTTAAGAGAAGTTGAATTATGGAAGAACTTATTGCAGCATTAATTGGAGCAATATTTGGATTCTCAGGTGCTTATCTTAAATAAGATTCAGCACTGGTCGCACTTGGAGCAAGCATAACGAGCAACAATATCAAGATGCTAAGGCGAGCGTTAAACTGTATCTGCGAAAGTTGACTGAACAAATTCGTTGGCAAAGTCGTGCTTTGAGGCAGAAAAACAAAAACTGAACTCAGTTTGAATGGGAAGGCTAAAAAAGGTTATTGCTGTTTACATTCAATTTAGAGGTTTCGGTGTTTGTCAAAATACGAGATTTGATTGACTGTAGATTGGGACAAGTAGCTTGGGTGATTACTGAATCGGTGTTCTAGGCAGTATTTAATGCAAGTAATCCAAGTCTTGCGATTACCTCCATTTACTTTTGAATATTCTTCTTGGGCGTTTTCTAGATAACTAAGGTCAGAAATTTTCGGGCCAGACTTCTGGTCAATTTGTTTCTTTGAACTGAGCTTATACTTATTTTTGAGCAAGCGGTTATAAGTCCGATAAGGAATGTAGTGGAGGGGATTGCAGCCAGTGAAACGAAGAATTAAAACACAAGCCCATGAATACTTACCGTCTAAGATGGCGGAGACAATTTGCTCAAATTGTTCGCCAGTCATGATTTTATCAATCCGAGTATGAGAGTAAGAAAATTGTTGATTCATTGT
>JBFRWL010000453.1:0-6110 GCA_051439565.1 Prochloraceae cyanobacterium | reverse complement strand
GTGCTTGTGCCTCAGCAGCTTGAATCGCTAATTGTTCGAGTTCGTCGTGCAACTTCTGATGATTAACGTTTAATTCTGACTGATTGTTGTTCATGATTTATATTTAATCCTTTGTGGCGACTCGGATGAAATTCTTTTGAGCTTTTTTGTAGCTACTTTAGCTCGTCATGAAAGCAATATAACATTGGCTTTTTCTCTTAGTCAAGACCTTTAAATATTTTTAATAATTGCAATTTTATGTAGAAGTTTTGTGTCAATCTTCCCCCAATTTGCGCAACTATTATTGCTTCGATAACTTGCATATTCTCCGGCAATAAATAGCCAGAATTAGTGCTTTTTTGTGTTAGCAAAACTTTCACAACTTGCGGGGAGTTAATGGGACGGGTGCTGAACTATACTTTCTCTCGCCTGCCTACAGAAGAGACATTGTCTTGACAAGATTGTGCTAAAAAATCAGAGCCGAGGTCGGCTATTTTGATTGACAAACGGCTGAAAACCGCAAGCTATCAGAGATGAGTACACGATGAGATGAATATCCCACACCTTAAATAACCATTGAATTAAATCCCTTTTCCATGGGCAAATACGGATGTCTAAAATCTTGGCTCCTAGCTCTGTGTCGACTCCCTCTACATAAAAAATCCCCTCTTTTAAGCCCAGGTTCTGGCAAGCTTTCCAGGCCGCGTAAATCAGATTCTCTTGTCTTTCTTGGTCGAGAAAATTCGGCAGGATTGCCGTCCTTTCTGGAGCCAAATTTTCCCGAGTTAAGAAGGGAGGCGTTAGATACCCTGCTATCAATTCTCCCTGAGATAGAATGAGAACTAAATCCTGAGGTGCGCCATTCGGGTAAGAGGTAGCAATTAACCGGCAGTTTAAGCTTAACCTCATCCCTGTGGGCAAGATGGTTTGAAGCTCCTCAAAACGAGCTAGTAATTGTTTTTGGTTGGTAACGAGCTCTGACACAAAGCCAGATAATTCTGGCTCTAACTCGAGGGACAAAGGATAGTAGTCAAGGGGGATACTTTGAATATCTTTGAGACAATTGAGGGCAAAAACTGCAACTCCATGAGAAAATTTGCGAGCTTCAAAAGTCAGTTTATTAAACTCATCAACAAGAATTTTTTGCTGCGTTAATAATTTGCTTTGAGCCAGGCTGACACTTTCATAGCTGTTAGCCGGTTTTTCCAGGAAAATAGCGACTAAAGTTGCTAAAGCTAAATACTTGTTTTCAACAGGAACTATTCCATTGACACTCAGTTGATGGCGACGAACCTTTTCAATAATAGCTAAAGCCTTTTCCAGATGCTCTCGAGATTCATCAAGCTCAATCCCCAAAAACTGGGGGGGACAACTGAGAGGAAAAGGTTGCGGCTCGCTCTGAGCTAAAATTAGATTGAGCCCGAGACCGTTAGCCCATTCAACATTCTTGAGTTTCTCTCCGACTTCCCTGCCAATCATCAAGATATTTTGCTCTTGAAGCATATATTGGTAGGAACGAAACAACATTGTTTCTACCCATTTATCCAGAATGGCACTCCGATGAGGAGAATGTTGAACTTCGTACAACTGCAAGGTGCTAATGCAATCGTGATTGTTGACTTCAATTAAAAACGGTTCTAATTGACCCTGCTGATGTTGCAAAAAAACATCTAATCCAATAAAATCTGTTTGCTTATTGGAAGGAAGATGGGTTAAATATTGGGTTTCGTAGTCAATCATCGATTCGAGGACAGTTGACCCTAATTTATTCAGTCGAGCGATTAGCTGATTTTTTTGGTCGTTACTCAATTGGAGAGACTTACACAGATAGTCGAGGGAAAAACTGGCGGAGGTATCTCCATTGATCGGTTGAGCAATACAGCCAAGATGGCAGAGAATGCCAGAGGTTTCGACAAGATTATTAGGGCGGCGGGTGACAAAGAGCCTCAACCTCGCTCCCAGAGGCTCAGGCTCGCTCAGGCTGGAATCGATAAATTCTTCCACCAGCAGGGACTCCTTCTGGTCGAGCAAATCTAGGCATTTTTGGAAGTTGGCCACTGCCAGCTCTAGATTATCTTTCGACTCGAGCGTGCAGACTCTCCCTCCCATCCACCTGGCACCCGAGGGCTTAATGACAAATTTATCAGAGGGAAAATCCCGCAAATAAGTGCGGATTTCTTCAACAGAAAGATTTTGAGAGAGGTCAATCAACTGAACTTGGGAACTGACTTGATGATGATGATATTTTTCTAAACAGAAGCTAAAAGCCAGAGTGCTGGGAACCTCGATCTTTCTAGCCACAGCCAGTAAGCGAGTATGCAGTTTATCATCAGTATATTCATTGAGTTCTATCCCACTTGACATCGGGCAGTTGCTTATTTGTTCATATCCTTGAAATTGTCGCGCTTTTTCTTGGCAGGCTGGCGGAGAAAAACGGAAATTTTCCTCAGTCAAAAAGTTACATAAGAAAGTTATCTTCTGAGGAGTTTTGAATTTGGCGTAGAAACATTGTCCAAATTCGTTCATGGTAATTCCTTCGAGAAGATATAAACTAGTTTGTTCCTTCTGCTGAAGAACTTTTATCCAACTTATTTCCGAGACGATAAAGACATTTTCGGGCAAGATTTGGCTGGCTGATAATAGTAAAGCTATCTTTTTTTCGGGCTCAGAAAAAAAAACGATGCAGGGTTTAGTTGGATCCGATTCTCGTTCTACCGGTGCTGTTGGCATCGGTTTGAGCTTATAAGCCGAGATAACTGAGTTGAGGTGTTCAAACATCTGAACTTTAATTTCTTAGGTTAGCTAGTCAGCGTGTCTTTTTCTGCTGGTGAATTGAAGACTTAAAGTTACTTGTGAGAGTCTAGTCTCAAACGACAACGAACCGTTCCCGCCCGTTCCGCCACTGCTGTTACTTCAATCTCACTGCCTGATGGACCCTTCACCACCCACTCTAAATGACGGCGAAAATCTGTTCCAGAGGCTACTGATTTAAATATTTTGTTGGCGCGTCCCTCGAGATGTTCAATTTCCTGTTCTAATTGTCCACTTATTAAGGTCACTGCTGACGGTAAGGATAAAATCACTTCGAGCGGTCGAACAGACTGGCGTTCTAAAGCTTTTTGGCTAGTGTAAGTGGGTAAGAATCCCTGATTTGACCACTGTACGACAACGTGATAAATATCACCTCCTTGATAGGTAACTTCCGTGCGCGCCAGTGTTAAGCGAGGAGACATCAAGGCATGGGCGATCGCCAAGCGACATTGCTTGTCGCATAAGTCGGGCAAGTATTGAGTGGGAGCATTTTGCCAGACGGCTTTTTCATTCCAACCGCCAATTTCTAGCTCTCCCAATTGAGGATGGTAGAAAGGCTGCCAGTTGATAAAGCCTTTTCCTCCTAACTTTTCATCATTCCACTGTAATAACTTCAGAGCGTCTTCGGGCGATGAAGAGCGAAACCAGTTGAGATAATCTTCTTTCTCTATTCCCGCTTCTGTTGGCGCGTCCCAAAGCTCGATGGTGAAACCAAACCAGCCAAAATGATCGTAAGCATAGTCATCCATGGAGCCATAGATGACTTCTTTCGGATGGTAGCGGAAGTCATGGTAGACAGAAACGCACTTGTAGCCTGTTATTTGTCTTCCTTGTTCGCCAATAAATTGGTAAATTTCTAAATCCTCAACGCAGAAGTACTCGTCAGGATGAGTGCCGTAGGGTCGCAAGATGACGGCGGAGTAAGTATGATAGCTGATAAAGCCGTTAATGTTGCGGTTCTGCTGCCAGAACTCGGCTTCGGCGCGAGTTTCTGGCTCAGAAAAGGGAAATTCTCCCGCGCCTTTCTGTTGAGCCTCCGGCGACCACTGGTGGGGATAGTTGCGGTTGAAATCCATGCCTTCTAGCGGTGGAGCCATCTTGATGCTGTATCCATCGTAGTTGCGGATTAATCCTTCTGGGAGCAGGGTATAATAAGTGCCACCGAATTCGGCCGGCTCGCGACGCACCATCAAGCGAGGGTCTAGCTCTGAGACTTTCCAAGCTCCACACTCATCCTTAATTCGCATCTGCACGATTAAGCCATCTCCATTAACATCTTCCCGATGGAGTCCATCCTGCTCGTCGGGATAGGGATAGGGACGAACGCTAGAACGGAGTCGATAGGGCGTAGTTAAATATTTCTCAGCTCCATCGACTGCTAAACGGGGTAGCACGTAGATAGTATAGTGGTCGAGCAGGCGCGTCGCTTCGGGGTCTTGATGATACTGGGTCAGTAGGTAATAGATAATGTAGCCGGCTACCGCCGACCCCGTGACTTCCCCCGCATGGGTGTTAGCATCTATCCAATAGCCTGGTTTTTCCAGATAGTTTCGGGTCTCTTGATTGGTAAGAATGGCTAACCAGATGTCCCGCCCCGCGTAACTCTGACCGATAACTTTCAACTCAATCAGTTTTGGGTAAGCCTCAGCTAGATAGCTGAGGTAATCTACCAGTTCTTGGTACGTGTAGTAGTGACTGAAATCAAAATCTTTAACAGCCATAAACAATTTCCCCCTCCTCCAAGGGGTTGAGTTTTGTTCCTCTCCACCTCATCTTCTTGCTACTCTTGCTTGCCAATTAAGTCACTCCCAGTTGTCTGACCACAAATAATCTCATCAGCTCTTTCCATTTAATTATCTTGATTGAGTAATGAAGAGGTACGGTCGATAGAGTAGCATTGATACTCATAACAATTAAACCGTTTTCGTAAAAAACCCTATTTAAATAATAGAGCAGTTGGTTGACTATTCACTTAGATATGGTGTGCTCGGAGTAACGCAGTGTTTCGATTTGACTCCAGATCTCGTCAGCGGAATTGCCACTAGCACGACTGCCGGTATAGAATTAGTGGAACAACTAAGAGGAATTAAAGCTCTCAGCTTGAGCGAACGCGAATCTATCCCTCAATTAATATATATCCTCAAGGAAAAATTACCAGGGGAATTTTTTCCCTTGATGAGAGAGGAGGAATTGGTTGGTGATTAATCAAACAAAGTTCTGGCCAATCTTTCTATTAGCTCAGAACGACTATAAATAACATTCCTCATACTTTGCAGCTCGTAGCTTGATGTTATGTTCTACGACCCAAAATGAGCTGACTTTTCACCGGAGGTGTTGGAGAAAATTGCAAATTAGCGGGTAATATCCGTTAACTTATACTTCAATTAGGTGTTTGGCTTCTCTTTTAGGCGATCGCTACCTCTGCGCCTCAGCTCATTATCATTAAGCCAAGCTAATTGAGAATAGGTTGACAATTAAAAATGAAGCTTGTTCTCTTGGCTTGAGGCTTGGCAACAAACTTAGTGCTACATTCGCATAAATGCTAGGTGCTCATGAATCACTGCTTTAAGAATTATTTGCTAACACCTTTGAATTTGAACAGTTATACCATGTTGATTAGCAATCGGTTCGAGTCTTTCGATATCTCGTAAAAGTATGTTTAAAAGAACTGAAGGAAATAATATTTCCAAAGTTTTTTGTGCTGCCATCCTCCAATTTAATTTAGTTGTCCCCCCTAGTTCGAAACAGTAAGTCGCATAAGCTAACACAAAAGATAGGAAGGAAAGAATCAGCCACCGATAAACACCTAGTTTGCTTTCTTGTCCGAAACAATGGAGACTAAAACGATGTTTAATCGTTTTGAAAAATCCCTCTATTTGCCATCGTTTTTTGCCCCACCATACTAAAGTTGAAGCTTTGAGCTGCTTAGTACAAATAACGTAGCGCTTGAGGTATTTACCATTATCCTGTTTAAAATAATAGTGGGCTACTGAAACAGGAAAAGGTAGATCTACTAAATAAATTTGTTGTCCGCCTTTGTGCAAATCTTTGATTTTCCTTCCATCAATAAGTTTACGGTCATTTCTAATCCCGACAAGTGCATGAAGTTTAAGTCTTTTAACAGTTTTGAGGAAATTAATAGAGCTGAAGCCAGAGTCGGCTAAAATCATTATTTTGAAAGCTCGTTTAATAATGTTTGGTAAAGTACAAAGTAAACGTCTAGCTAAATCCGCAGGTGAAGTTGTCCCTTTTCCTCGATAGACTCGCCAGTTCCAAGGAATTCTCACCTTACCAATGACAATATACAAGAGGACTAAGTG
>JBFRWL010000452.1:0-21745 GCA_051439565.1 Prochloraceae cyanobacterium | reverse complement strand
GCATACTGATAAAGAGCTTCCATTACTAATCTCTAACTTTATATTTCTTCACTATTTTGGCAGTATCCCTAACAATTTTGGCACATGTCCAGGGAGAGTGTTTATGCTTAAAATTATCTATTTATCTTATTGTGGAAATAAAAACAGCAAGCAACCCCCCATTAGCTAAGCTGCTAGCCGTTTAAGGATGCTTGTGTTGGCACAGAGGGGGTGAGGGGTAATACTAAGGAATATTAAGAGAGACACGGATAAAGGTTTTATCTTAAGTTAGCAGTGCAGAGGTTCCCTGGAAGGTCTCTACTGCTAAATGTTGTTTTAATACACCTCTATTTCGAACATAGCAAGCTGTGATATTAAGCTTTATGCCGATCGAGCTAATAGATTGATCGTCACCGCATTTAAACTTCGACGTAAATCTTCTCTACCCTGAAAATCTTCTAGTCGGCTAACTACTAAACCGTTTTGAAAAAAAATTAGCGTTGGCAGACTTTTGAGTCGATAGGCGTTTGCTAGTTTAAGATTTTGGTCGGCATTGATGCCAACTAATTTAATTTTTTCGCCCCATTCTGACTGAAATGTTGCCAATAGAGGGGAGATAGTGCGACATAAACCACACCAAGGTGCCCAAAAATGCACTAGAACTGGTTGAGGAGATTCTAAAACTTCTTGAGAAAAGGTTCGTTCATTAGCTGAAAGTACCATAATACTCAAATTTTTTATCTAGTTTTTTTATTTACTTTGGATCATGCTACATCTAATTGGGATCGAGTGGCAAAATAAATTCTGTAAATTACCATTTTACTTTGGCTGTAACTTGCATCAACCAAGGATGACCCCACCAAAGTAAAAAAATGAAGGCAAGAACGCCCAAATAGGCAGGACGTAAAAATTCTTTCCACTTGAGAGTTTGACGACCATCGATAATGGCCAAGAAAGGAACGATCGAAGTACGTTTTTTAAGCTTACAAAAAGCGTCACCATAACGGTGCTCAAGACGAAGATCCCCGTGCCAGACAGCAAATAAATGGTGGGCGACTAAACCCAGAGAAGTAACTAAAGTAAAACTAGTACCAATCCAGAGGGTGTGAGCAATACACCAGATTATTTGTCCTACCATTTGTGGGTGTCTGCTAATACGAATAATTCCAGTTTCATACAGGTGGACTTGAGGTTTTTCGATCGCGGCAATTTCTAGTAGGTTAAAAGTAGCTGGATAGAGAAAAATAAAAGAAATTGCTGACAAAAGCCAAACTACAGTTTTAATTTCAGCAATCGATTGTAGTTGCCACAATTGCAGACCGTCGTATCGGTGATTAAAAAAGTAAATAATAAGAATAACTGCTAAAGGAATACTGACTAAAGCAAATAAGACACGATAAAGTCTAGGACCTATTTTGTCTTCTCCCCAAGGTCGCAAAGCGGCTAAACCACTGTGGGCGATCGCAAAACCTAGCAGCAACCCTAACATCGTCCAATGACTGGGTGTGAGCCAGTTTTCTTCTCTCATTGATTCATCCCAAACAAATTAACAGCATAATACCTAATTTTATGCTGATAACCCTTGATCAAGACATTTGTTCCCCTTGTTATGTTACTGTCAAATTCAGTAGCGGTAAATACAACTATGAGAAATAAACTTCATTGCTCATATAAGCAATGTAGCTGTAGATTGGGTTGCTCTTAGAAATTCCTGGCTGATTTCACAGGTGATTTCATTTTAGGATCGATCTTTCTTACATATTGTTCTATCGTTGGTTGCCTGCTCATTCCCTAGCTTATTTTTAGACCTATGTCCGAAATTCCTTTTTCTTTAGATCAACTCCGGATTCTCAAAGCGATCGCTACTGAGGGGAGTTTTAAACGTGCAGCCGACAGCCTTTATGTTTCGCAACCTGCTGTCAGCCTACAAGTACAGAATCTAGAAAAACAGCTAAATGTACCCTTATTCGATCGAGGAGGACGTAAGGCACAGCTGACAGAAGCGGGTCAGTTACTTTTGCGCTATGGAGAGCAAATTCTCACTCTTTGTCAAGAAACTTGCCGTGCAATTGAAGATTTACAAAATCTCCAAGGCGGTACCCTGATCGTTGGTGCTTCTCAAACTACGGGGACATATCTGCTACCGCACATGATTGGTTTGTTTCGTCAAAAGTATCCAGATGTGGCAGTACAATTACAAGTTCATTCAACCAGAAGAACTTGTTGGGCGGTAGCTAACGGACAGGTAGATTTGGCAATCATTGGCGGCGAAGTGCCCGCCGAACTCCAAGATAGCTTAAGAATTTTTGCTTATGCTGAAGATGAGATGGCGCTAATTTTGCCAGTTGTCCACGATCTAGCGCAAGAAGAAGCGATCGACAAAGAAAATTTATATAAATTAAAGTTTATTACCCTAGATTCTCAATCTACCATCCGCAAGGTAATCGATAATGTCTTAATTCGCTGGGATGTAGATCCTAAACGCTTAAAAGTTGAAATGGAACTTAATTCAATTGAAGCGATTAAAAATGCCGTTCAGTCAGGACTAGGTGCTGCATTTGTCTCGGTCAAAGCGATTGAAAAAGAGTTACAGTTAAGCATTCTCCATCGCGCTTACATTAAAGATGTTGAACTCAAACGCACTCTTTCTTTAATTATTAATCCTAATCGTTACCGTTCTAAAGCAGCAGAAGCTTTTACCCGAGAAATCTTACCTGAATTTTCCCATCAGTGCCAATATTTAGAAGTAGAACAAATGTATCAAACAACTAAAAGCATGAATACATTAACTAATAATTCTCTTAGTTAATCACATTAAGTTGAAGAGGTCAGCGTAGGGCTTCTACCAAATCAAGCTAAAATAATCAGGTAAATTTGCCTATAAACTTAAGACAGTAAGTTATTCTGAAAAAGACTAGGTGAGGGAAGTGAGAATAGAGTAATGGCCTGGATTGGATCCGAACCTTTAAGCGTGGAAAGGTTAACAGTGACGATCGCCGATCTACCGCCATCATTAGTAGGCACAAAACTCGTCCAACTATCAGATTTACATTACGATGGCGAATGTCTTTCAGAAGAACTACTAGCTCAAACCATTGAGGTGAGCAATCAGGAAAACCCCGATTTAGTTATTTTAACAGGGGATTACGTTACTGATGATCCTACTCCAATACAAGAGCTAGTGCGGCGGCTAAAATACCTGGAAAGTCATAGAGGAATTTATGCCTGTTTAGGAAATCACGATAATCATTTCCCACATTCTAAACAAGAAGTCACTAAGGCTTTAATTAAAATTGGGATTGAGGTTTTGTGGAATGAGATTGCCTATCCTTTAGGAGAAGGATTGCCATTAGTAGGACTAGCAGATTTTTGGTCAGGTGAGTTTAGGCCTCAAGCTATTATGACTCAACTGTCTCCGACTATCCCTCGCATAGTCTTATCCCACAATCCTGACACGGCGGAGATATTAAAAAAATGGCGAGTGGATTTACAATTGTCGGGGCATACCCACGGCGGTCAAGTTAAGATTCCCGGATATGGTTCCGCACCGATATTAATACAAGAATTGCGCAGCAATACTCCTAAAGAACTACAGTATTTGATCCCGTTTCTCAGAAAATGTTCTCAAGTAATGAAACATTGGGAATGGGCTGAAGGATTACATCAGGTAGGAAGAAACCAACTCTATGTCAATCGGGGTTTAGGAACTTATGCTCCGGGAAGATTGTTTTGTCCTCCAGAATTAACTGTAATTACCCTGCTTGCTAAAAATTAATACCAATTTAGTTTCACATTGCTACACTTCGTTAGGAAAGAGAACAGATTCAAATTGATCTGTAGCAGTATTTAATCTTTGCCCGTTCCCATGTTCTCTGTGAGACAAAAGCCTGGATAAAATAGCTTCATCCTCGAAATCATCTAATTTATGGAGAACATCATGAAAATATCTTCTACCTCAACGCAGCAATTGCCTCAAGCGTCAAGTCGTCAACGCACGGTGGTATTTCTCTATGGCATCGGCGTTTATTTGGTTGGTATGATTAGCATACTTTGGCTAATTGCCTGTAGTGCAGGTCTACTTCCTTTAGGAACGAGCCTTATCAATACAGACTCTGCCGTTTTAGCAGTCTTGATCGATCTGATGCTAGTGGCCTTATTTGGACTGCAACACAGCGTAATGGCAAGACCTCGTTTTAAAGAGTGGTGGACAAAGAAAATTCCTTGGGCTGCTGAAAGGAGTACTTATGTACTTTCTGCTGCTCTGGCGCTGGGGATACTATTGTGGTTTTGGCAACCTATACCGACGACGATCTGGTCGGTTGAACAACCAGTAGTTAAGTACCTAATTTGGGGACTATTTAGTACAGGCTGGATCTATATGGTTCTGGCAACTTTTGCGATCGACCACTTTGAATTATTTGGCTTGCGCCAGGTTTATCTCTACTGGCAAGGCGAAACCTACAAAAATCTGCTTTTCAAGAAACGATGGATGTATCAGTTTAATCGCCATCCCATCCAAACAGGTATACTACTCGGTATCTGGGCAACTCCCTACATGCAACTCGATCGTCTTGTCTTATGTGTTTTATTTACGATCTATATCTTAATCGGACTGGCATTTGAAGAGCGAGATCTCATTGATAGTTTTGGCGAACAGTATCGGCGCTATCGTGCTGAAGTTGGAGGGATCATCCCGTGGAAAAAATAGCTTTTAAAAATTTCCCTGGTTTTTGTTAATTGTTGATAGTTAATTGTTATTTGTTATTCTCCCCACACTTCCTACACTTCTCCCTCTCCCCATCTTCCCCTCTTCTATTCCCGCTTCCAGTCCATAATATTCCAAGTTCTCGTATCCCAGGGAGTCATATCTATCCCCTGAAGAGAGTTGCTAATTCCAATTACATTAGCTCTATGTACTAGAGGAATTACTACCACATCATCTACTAATAAATCGTTCATTTGAATAAACATTTGCCGCCTTTTTTCTGGCTCTAATTCAGCGCTAGCTTTTTTCCAGAAATTATCGTAATCTCGATTGCAATAACGCGAGGTATTATTTCCCGTCCAGTTATTGGCTTTTTGGGGAATTTCCTGGCAAGTATAGACTTTCATATAAGAGTTAGGATCGGGACTGGTACTCTGTCGGCTAAACATTTGCAAATCTGCAGAGAAATGTTGGGTAGTATCGTTATTGGCTGGATCGCTAGAGAAGAAAACCCCCGCATCAATGCTTTTAAGTTCCACTCTCACGCCAATCTTTTGTAAATGTTGTTTGATAATTTCCTGTGTTTTCTGACGTAAAGGATTCACCGAGGTTTGAAAGACTACTTGCATTTCTTGGCCATTTTTATCTCTGATGCCATTACCATTAGTATCCTTCCAACCAGCTTCATCTAGTAATGCTGCTGCTTTTTTTAAGTTAAATTCGTAACTGGTATTGGGAGAATAATAGGGTGGAGGAACTACCAAAATATTAGCCGTGGTTTTACCCGTAACTCCATAAAGCTGTTGGGCAATAGTATCGCGATCGACTGCTAGTGAAAATGCTTGACGAACCCTGCGATCGCGGAAAAAGGGATGAGGAAATTTTACACTAGAGCGTTCTCCATCTGCTGTTGCTCGATTGGGATCGGTATGATTGATGATAATGCGCTCCATATAAGCGCCTAAATTAGATACTATTTTCCCCTTACCTGCAGCTTCGAGTTGTTTTAAAACTCGTACTTCTACTTGCAAGTTATAAGCATAATCTGCATCACCTGTTTGTAGTACAGCTCTAGCTGCAGAAGTAGCATCGCCACCGCCTTTTAATTCAATACGTTTAAAGCCTATTTCCTTTTCTCGAAAATAAGGGTTAGCTTCGTATACTACAGTATCTCCCGGTTTAAATTCTACTACCCGATAAGGACCAGTACCTATAGGCTTTAAGTTAGCAGGAGCTTCTCGTGCATTAGCACCACTGTATTGCTCGTATATATGTTTGGGCAAGATCGCACCTTGTTGACCAACAAAAACCAGAAACCAGGCTGGGTTGGGATTTTTGAAGTTAACTTTAACGGTATAGTCATCGATCGCCTCCACACTTTCGACAACTTCATAGGTACCCGACGTAAAAGTGCCAACCTTGGGGTTACTAATATACTCATAGGTAAAAACCACGTCAGCAGCAGTAAAGGGAGTACCGTCAGACCACTTAATATTCTCTTTGAGCTTCCAAGTAACCGACTTACCATCTTTAGCTACCCCGCCATTGGCTAAAGACGGTATTTGTGCAGCCAAAAAGGATCTTAATTTTCCCTCGTTGTTGAAACTCCCCAGCGGTTCTAAGCTGATGCGACTCGCTTCCAAATCTTTAGTTCCGTTAGAGAGATGGGGGTTGAGAATAGTAGGAGCTTGCCAGTAGAGCAGTTTGAGGATATCTTCTTGTCTAGTTGTAGGGCTAGTAGCAGTTTGCTTCTGAGCAGTACAGGCAGAAAATAGCAGGGTAGATACCAGGGATAAAGATAAGAAGGGCAGAAAAACAGGACGAGTCAACAATTGTTTCAAAGTCAAATAACTCCTGAATCAGTTTCAACCTATAGCAATCCTAAATCATTTGCGAACAGCAAATGGGAAGAAACGGTATGATATAATTGCAAGTTGAAAAAAAAATCCTACACATCAATTCTGGAGAATCTGTTGCCTGTTTCCCGTTCTCTTTCCTTTTCCTAAGTGAAGTTTAGCTATCTTAAACGACATTGGTATAAGTTGAACAATCATCGCTTGGTGCAAAATATGAGGTAGCTCTATTGCCGATCTCTTTTTGCTTTAAACGAAAAATGCCGTCAAACTATTGTTATACTCTGTCAAACTTTGTTACATTCTGGAAAATTAGCTTGTCTGTGACATAGCCTAAGAAACAGATATAGTTATGAAAAAGTTAAGAACTTCTAGTTTGCTAAAAATTCAACACTAAAGTAGATGCCATTAGACGGTTTCAAGCAGTATAAACCAAAAAACTTAGAAGCTCATCTGGCTAGAGAGCGAGAGCTACTCAAGCTTTTTAAATTTGTACGGCGCAAAAATGAAAGTCCTCAGATTAGAGAAGAATCTTCTCAAGACCTTGAGGGAGAAAATGCAGAGATCGCTAAATATCAAGAAGAATCTGCTAGGTTAAAGCCGCAATTAGAACAATCTCCATCTACTCCTTTACAGAAGCGAGAAACCCAATTACGGCAGTCTTCTAATCAGCCAAAGTCCACAACAGCATCATCTCTACCAAGTAATAACCAAGGAAAAGACGAAGCAACTCGTAGCGCACCACGACAGGGTCGACAAATTTTCCTCGCTCATACCCATGAGGACTCTGAAGAAGTCTTGAAACTATACGAGCTTCTCACGCAACAAGGTTATCAACCCTGGCTCAATAAATTTGACCTCATTCCCGGACAAAGCTGGCGAATAGAAATCCCCAGAGCGATCGAGAACAGTGATATCCTTATTGCTTGCCTTTCAAAAAAATCTCTAAAAAAACAAAGATATGTGCCCACAGAACTACAATTAGCTTTTCATGAATATGCGAAAAGACCCTCAGGGTCTATCTACTTAATCCTACTCAAACTAGATAATTGCAAACCGCCAGATTTTCAATTGCCCGAATTAGGCATAAATCTGCGAGAGCTTCAATGGCTAGATTATTGGAGAGCCGATGGTTTTGAAAACTTAATCGCTTTTATTAAGTTTTTTGTTGTTGAATACTTTGGTTGACATCCTATGTTTTTCTTTTATTAATCAAAAGTTAATTTGTAATTCAAGTCACTCATAGTGACAGACATACTTCACTGCTAAGAAGATTTTTTCCAGATACTTTTTAAATTAATCTGGAAAGTAGTTAAAGAGAAATTACTCCACGGATAAGTACCGTGGATTTTTATTATTCCTATGAAACTTATTTCCTCATTAGCGATCGTTTTTCTTGGCATCGGTATTGCTGCAACAGCAACAAGTACGGCTAAAGCGCAAGACAAGCCACATTGCTACATAATTAATGAGTCTGGAGAGCTTACAGATTTGTCCTCTATGTGTGGGTCTTTTACAGTTATACCGGAGGGAGAAAATGAATCTAGGCAGTCCATTAACTCCCAGATAGACTTCAAAACTTTTAGATTTAGTCTAGAAGAAGACTTGCCAAAAAAGACAATCAATACCACCACAGAAGAATCTAATACTTCACCACGCTAATTTAAACGAAGGCACAAGTCAGTTCAACTGATCCCACGCATAAACGGCGTGGAATTTTGTGTTGAGAGAAGCAGGAGGAGAAAAATTTATTAACTTAACATAGAATTTGATCTACAATTATCTCGCGTGTTTCCTGGTTCCCTATAGACTCAAACATCAAATGTTAAAAAGCTAATTTGTAAGCTTCTACAGGCTCTCCACTGTGCCTCATATCCCTTATCATGTAAGGTTTTCAGAAGTTATGGATAAGTTATGGAACAAGTGAGAGGGAAATCACGTCCGAAACAAAACAAGTACTAATAAATCTCATCTGCTTACTGCTTTGTAACAGTCAGTTAATGGAGGAATAGCGCTTATGTACGTTGGCAACGATCCCGTAAGCTACTTAATAGCTCAAATTTGCATTTTGATTCTAGTATTAATATTTGGATTGATAAATAAGACAACTAAAAGCCGCAAACATGGTATCGATTCTTGGTAAGTAGGTAGGTGAAAATAAATATAAAACTGCAATGAGGAGTTAGTTGTTAGCTGGGGTTTTGTTACCTCTGACCTCTGACCCCTCTCTCAAGCATTTTCTAATTAATTTGACTGACCTACTTAACCTTGTTGCTTTTAGTACGAGGCACAAAAGTAGTTAATGGCTAAAGCCAAGGGATGTGAAGCAAGAAAATTTATCAAAATTTGAAATTGCAGTGATTTTATTTTAAATTCTGAGCAAAGTTCATTTGATTGTCTTTTTCCGTCTATCCTGACACGCTAGTCTGTTATTAGTGCCTTTGTGGTATTGTGCTCATCTAACCAAGACTAGCTATGTACAAAACCTACGACCTACACGTTGTAGAAAACCGTCCTCTGATAAATCCTGCCTTACTTCACAGCGAATTGCCCATTACGGAAGCGGCTGCCAGTTTAGTTACCGAAACTCGCGATCGCATCCGCAAGATACTTCATAAGGAAGATAAGCGATTGTTAGTGGTGGTAGGGCCTTGTTCAATTCACGATGTTAATGCAGCCTGCGAGTATGGAAAAAAATTAGCTGCTATCCGCAAAGAACTAGAAGACGAATTAGAAATTTTAATGCGAGTATACTTTGAAAAACCTCGCACTAGAGTAGGTTGGAAGGGACTAATTAACGACCCTCACCTAGACGGTAGCTACGATATTAATACGGGGCTGCGCCTGGCTCGCAAATTACTTTTAGACTTAGCTGACTTAGGAATACCTGCAGCTACAGAACTACTAGATCCGATTACACCCCAATATATTGCAGATATTGTATCTTGGACGGCGATCGGGGCGCGTACCATTGAGTCACAAACACATAGAGAAATGGCATCGGGACTCTCTATGCCCGTTGGCTTCAAAAATGCCACTGATGGCAGTTTGCAACCAGCTATCAATGGGATGGTCTCAGCTAGCAAACCTCACCACTTTCTCGGCATTAACCATCACGGGCTAGCCAGCATTGTTGCTACTACAGGTAATCCTGGCGTTCATTTAGTTCTGCGCGGTGGCAGCAAAGGTTCCAACTACAACGCTGCTAATATAGAAGATGCTGTCAACAAATTAGCTAGTCACGGTTTGATTGTCCGCGTCATGATCGATTGCAGTCACGGTAATTCTAATAAAGATTATGCTCGCCAACCCCTGGTGCTGCAAAATATTGCCGAACAACTGAAGGCTGGTTCTCAACACCTGATGGGGGTAATGATCGAAAGTCATTTAGTTGCAGGCAATCAGCCCATTCACGACGATTTGAGTAAACTTGTTTACGGGCAAAGTGTTACTGATGCTTGCGTTGACTTTCCTACCACAGTTAACATGCTCAGAACCTTGGCGAAAGCAGCCAAAGAAAGTTTATCTTTAACTTAGCTATAGCGATCGGATTTGATTATTGAACTGACTGGTGAAGACAGGTGTTAGATATTAGGGAAAAACTTGTTACTCGTTCTTTCCCGTTCGCTGTTCACAAATGATTTACGCTCGCTAAGTTAGTTGTTTGTCATTAGCCATTAGACTTGTTGCAACCGATAATTGAAGAAGGCACCAAGGGCAACTGCACTGCAGTTAGGCTTCAGGACAGAAGGGAATAGAAAGAAGGGGACTCCACCTCTCCTGATAAAAAGCCACTGAATCTGAGTTTGATAGGGTCACCAAACCCTTACTCCTTTCGGTCACCACAAGAGTCTTGCCAAAGCCTTCAGATAAATCAAACCTTCTGTCCTCTGTCTTTCCTGATAAAAAATGACTGATAAGCCGCCGCAACAGCCGCAAACACAAATTAGTCAAATATTGACTCACGCAGTCGCAAATATTCAAGCAAAAGTTAATTTTGCTGCCATTGCTCTCAAACAAGGAGCCAGAGTACCAGAACTTTGGATACAAGAGGACGATGAAGATCGACCAAAAGTCTATCCTCTCTTGGGAGATCGATATTTAATCGGTCGCAGCTCAAAATCCTGCGATATAGGAGTACGCAACCCAGAGGTCAGTAAGATCCATTTTTCTCTCAAACGCGATCGCTACAATCCTCGGCTGTTCCTTCTCCAAGATGAAAACTCCACTAATGGAGTTTATCGAGGCAAACATCGCTTAAAATCTTGGCCCGTGCGTCACGGTGACTTTCTCACCCTTGGTCCTCCAGAACTGACAACAGCAGTGCAAGTTAAATACTATAACCCACCGCCACTGTGGGCGCGTTGGCTGCGCTATTCTCTTTACGGTACTGGAGGGATTCTCGGTTTGCTGGCATTGTGTATTGGTATTGAGTGGATGAAAGTGCCAGTGCGACCGATGCCTACAGGGGTTAGCGGTCCTGTAGCTGTCTACGCCAAGGATGGCAAGACATTATTAAATCCCCGTTCTAGCGGTACTCACCGAGAACTGAAAAATTTAGCCGATTTTTCTCCCTATCTAGCCAAGGCGGTTATTGCCTCCGAAGATACTCGCTTTTACTGGCATTTAGGAGTTGACCCAATCGGGATTTTACGGGCATTGACTGTTAACTATCAAGAGGGAGACATTCGTCAAGGTGCCAGTACTCTTACTCAACAGGTAGCACGCAGTCTTTTTCCCCAAGTGGGGCGGCAAAATACTTTAGGGCGAAAGCTGCGGGAAATAGCTGTGGCATTAGAGTTAGAGTTTGTTTATAGCAAACAGGAAATCCTCAAGACTTATTTGAACCGCGTCTATCTGGGAGTTGGTAATTATGGATTTGAAGATGCTGCCCAGTTTTTCTTTGAAAAGTCAGCAACAGACTTGAATCTTTCTGAAGCAGCTACCTTGGCGGCAATTTTACCTGCTCCGAACAGTTATAACCCAGTGCAAGATTATCAGACGGCGGTGCAATTAAGAAATCGCGTCATTAATAGAATGCTGAAGTTGGGTCAGATAACTGCAGAGGAAGCAGCAAGGGCAAGGCGATCGCGCATTGAAGTTAGCCCCAAAGCCCGTCAAATTTTAGCCAATACTGTCGCTCCTTATTTTTACAGCTATGTGTTTACCGAACTCCGCCAACTGTTAGGGGAAGATTTAGCCAAGGAAGGTAACTTTATTGTCGAAACTACTTTAAATCCTAGTATCCAAGCCAAAGCAGAAACCTCTTTGACCACTGCTATCAACTCGGATGGCGCTCGTTTAAGTTTTTCTCAGGGTGCCATTGTTACTCTCGATCCCCGTAGTGGCGCAATTCTGGCTCTAGTTGGCGGTGTAGATTACCAAAAAAGTCAATTTAATCGCGTTGTACAAGCCCAAAGACAGCCCGGATCCACCTTTAAAGTCTTTACCTATGCAGCAGCAATAGAACAAGGCATCTCTCCCTATGAAACTTATTCCTGTGCTGGTTTAGTCTGGAAAGCCGTGCGCTACCAGCCTTGCGAACGCAGTCAGGAAGAGGAAATTGATATGTATCAAGCCTTAGCACGATCGGAGAATGCGGCTTCTCTGAGAATAGCTCAGGAGGTAGGTTTAAAAAACAGTTTGGAATTGGCGCGACGCTTGGGCATCAGATCCCCACTAGATGCTATTCCTGGTTTAGTACTGGGGCAAAAAGAAGTCAATCTCCTCGAACTTACTGGAGCTTATGCTACCTTTGCTAATCGAGGTATTTGGAATCGTCCTTACGCCATTAAACGAATTCTCGATAGTAGCGATTGTGCCGATGACGACAATCCCAAAACCTGCCGCGTAATCTATTCTACCGATCGAGAGGTTCAAAGAGATAATAACTTACGCAAACGGGCAATTTCTAGAAATGTAGCCAATACCATGACAGATTTACTAGAAGAAGTGGTGCGCAACGGTACTGGGAGAGCAGCTTACCTGGGAAAGGGAGAAGCGGGTAAAACAGGGACAACAGATCAAGCTGTCGATCTGTGGTTTATCGGTTATATTCCTCAGGATAGATTAGTAACAGGTATTTGGTTAGGCAATGATGACAATTCTCCTACCAAAGGCAGTAGCACTCAAGCAGCAGTCTTATGGCGTAAATACATGAAACAATTGATCGAGTAAGCTTACCTGTGCCTGAAGTCAGAGGACTTTGCTCGTTCCTCAGATATTGGTGTTGTCGTAAGATTTTGGCATTACTGAATCGGTGTTCTAGAAGGAAGGGTTTCAGACCCCAAATTTATGGTGTTCAGGCTATCAACTTAAAGTTGATAGCCGTTTTTTTTCACAGCAACTGTTACCCAAAACAACTATCTAGGGAAATCTAGAATCGTAGCCCTACCAAGGAATAGAGATAAAACACCAAGCAAAAGCTGAGGATTAATGATACCAATTTCCCTTGTTGTTGCTACAAATATTTATTCGCAATTCTTATCCCCGTTTACTATTTTTTAGCAGGGATATTAGATTCTGATTCCTGTACAGGCGCACGCCGCTGCGCTCCTCCTGACTCCTAAAACCCGAATGGTATTAGGAGCAATCGTTATAGTGAAATGATATGACTAGACAAAATTCCCCAGCAGATTTCCCGATTACTCTTGTCCTCAGTAGCGCTGTCATTGAACTGCCAGGACGCTTAAGCGTCCTAGAGGCTGTTGGCTTCAAACAAACTTGCCACCAGCTTCTAGAAGAAAAACCTATGCCCCAAAAGATCATTCTTGATTGCCAAAAGACTAAGTTTATTGACAGTAGTGGGGTTGGTGCCATAATACATAATTTTAAAGCTGCTAGAGAACGAAAAGTAAAATTGATTCTGCGCAATGTCCGTACCCCAGTAATGGCAGTGTTGTCTATGACAGGACTAGAGAAACTCTTAAGTATTGAATCTCTAGTGGAAAATAATACTCAAAGCTCTCAAAACTCTTCACTAAACCAGCTACCAAAAACTCATCCTTCCGTTCATTCTTGGATAAAGCGTTTGATAGATATTGTTGGCAGTCTAGTAGGATTGGCTATTACAGCAATTATTTTTATTCCCATTGTGATCGCTATTAAAAGAGACAGTCCAGGACCAATTTTCTTCGGTCAAATTCGCTGTGGTTGGATGGGCAAGCGCTTTCGCATTTGGAAATTTCGTTCTATGTGCATCAATGCCGAAAAATTAAAATATCGCGTTCGCAATCAAGCTCAGGGTGCATTTTTTAAAAATGATAACGACCCGCGCATCACCAGAATCGGGAGCTTTCTGCGACGGACGAGTTTAGATGAAATGCCTCAGTTTTGGAACGTGCTTAGAGGAGAAATGAGTCTAGTAGGCACCAGACCGCCAACTCCTGAGGAAGTAGAAAGCTATGAAGTTCCCGAATGGCAGCGTTTAGATGTTAAACCAGGTATGACTGGCGAATGGCAAGTTAGCGGACGATCGCAGATCCGTAATTTTCAAGAGGTGATCGAATTAGATTTGCGCTATCAGCAGAATTGGAGTTTGTTATATGATATAGAGATAATCTGGAAAACAATTTTGATTTTATTCAATAAAAATAGTGGCGCTGTTTAAAAAAGCTAATAAACAAGAGAAATTAGTTAAGCAATCCCATCTTCAGGTAAAAACCGAATTAGAAGCTTTAAATTTAATATTTCAGTGGTTTGAGATAATTACTAAAAATCTATTACCAGAACAAGCTTACTGGCAGTGTCAATTAGTACTGGCAGAAGGATTTACTAACACAGTTTTACATGCTCACCAAGATTTACCCTCAATAACCACCATCGATCTAGAAGTTAGCTTATTTCCCCACTGGCTAGAGATTCGTATTTGGGATTGGGGACAACCCTTTAATTTGGAAAATAAACTTCAGTCTCCTGCGCCAACAAATCAGGACTCGCTAGAAAAAGAAGCAGGTCGCGGGCTGCAATTGATGAAACACTTTACTGACAATCTTCAATACATTCGGATGTCGGACCAACGTAATTGCCTAATAATGCGTAAGAGTATTAGTAAATTGACTGGTGAAAACAGGTATTAGCTGTTTGTTGATTGTTGATTGTCCCTCTTGTCTTCCCTGCACCCTGCTCCCCTACCTTCCGCCACAGGCTATTAAATTTCTGCAAACGCTCGGTCAATTAGATGTCGCGCCAAGGTTTGAGTACCAGTGTGTTCGTAATAATTGGTAGTCATGTCTAAAAAAGCAGCGACATAATCTAACTTGTCATCAGAAAACTCAATAAAACTGGTGAGGTGGCTGAAAATTTGTTCTCGATTCAAACTACGTTCTCCGACAAAGTTACTCATCCACCCTTGAACGGCACCGAAACTGTTACCAACAAAATCCAGTTTATTCCCTGTGTCTTCGCCGGGAATTGCATCAGCAATCCGACTAAAAGTAGAATTTCCTTGCAAGTCTCCAGCAGAAAGAGAACTAAGGATAGACTCTACTTTTTGCAAAAAGTCTGGTCCTAGAGGAATCAAACCGTCAATACAAACCAGTGCTGCCATCCGCATGATAGATTCGCCACTATAATCAGCAAGAGAAGCAACGAAATCTCCAATGCTGTCTCCCGGGAGACCATTAATTTGGCAAAAAGCCAGTAACTCCACCACTAATTTTATTGACAAATCGATAGCTTGAGCCTTGTCGGGATTAGGAGTGACCCGGTTCAAGAAACCAAACAGGGGAATTGTCTCACCTACTTTATTAGCTAAGGCAGCCGCAGCTAGAGCAGTATCAGCACTATCGACAGTTTGATAAAGCCACAAAGCTCGCTGGTATCCCTGGGACTTATCGTTATATAGCCAGACAGCGCGATCGCCAATCTGCTGAATTATATCTTCATCGGTTTCCCCTGTCACTTCGCGAATCATATTTTCAAACCCGACTATATTCTGCCACTCGCCAGGTACGACAAAGTCAAGAGCTCGCAGTACCATCGTAGTCATATTATGAGTGGGCAGTTCGTCAACCAGTTCATAAATCGCTTTGCTCACAAGCTATCTCCTTAAATTGACCCGCAAAAATATTTATTTGATTTGAGCCAAACCACTCAAATCAAATTTTTCTAACCATTGTTCCCGATCGCTCTCCGTAAAGGAAGAAGCACGAGAAGCAACTTTTACCTGAAAGCGATCGCCAACTAGAATAGCTGTTGCCGTCGTTCCTTGTTTAACAGCTGGATAACCACCAATTTTTTCGGTACTTTGTTTAAATTTCTCGGCTGCTTGTGGATTGCTGATAGTATCAGAAATTGACAGTACGGCTACTTCCTTACCTTCCTTTTTTAGCTTAGCCTGAACAAAACCTTTTTTCTCCTGAGTATAAACCCGTTCGTAGCCATCACCAGAAGCAGGAAAGAACTTATTAAAGCTGCTACCTTGGGCAGCTTTTTTAGAAACTGCCTGATGTCTCTGACTTCCCTTAGTGCTTTCTTGTTGTGCTTGGTCAAAACGAGAGGGAGGCTGGCTACACGATGTTACCAGTAGCAAAGTTACTAAGAGAAAAGCAGCTAAAAATTTTCGTAAACTTGAAATTACCATATTCTATCCCTCCCTCAAAAATGAACCAATAAATTGTCAGTTTGAAACCCAATTATCAGACTGATAGTACAGCTTTTAACTTTGTTGACTGAAGCAGCTTAATTTTTCTTTTACAAACACCCTCTAAAACTTTAAGTTAGAATAAAAAAAACTATAATGTATTTTAGTTTTTGCCTGACACAGAAGCTAAGGCTAATGAAAGCTATTATTATAAACACAACCAATTGTAACTGAAAGATTTAGAATGTGATGCGCGATCGGGTACTCGCCTGGTTAGCTGAAAATGTTTCTCCTCGTCGCCTACAGCATATTATCGGCGTAGAGCAAACCTGCTTGGAATTAGCTGATCATCATCAAATTGATGGAACAAAAGCTGCTAGAGCAGGATTGATGCACGACTTGGCCAAATTTTTTTCCCCAAGTAGGCTGCTGGCGATGGCAAGAGAAGAAGGAATAGAGGTAGACACAGTTTGCCAAATCAATCCTCACTTATTACACGCCGACGTAAGTGCAATAGTAGCCAGAGAAGAATTTGGAGTAGATGATGAGGAAATATTAGCCGCCATCAGCAATCACACCTTAGGTCGCCCGCAAATGAGCGCTCTAAGCTGTGTCGTATTTATAGCAGATGTTCTCGAACCAAATCGAGGGGATAATCAAGAGCTACAGGCAATGCGTCAGGCGAGTAAAGAAAATCTTTATAAGGGCGTGCAGGAAACTTGCGACTATTCTTTGAGATATTTGCTCGCTCATAGTCGTACTATTCACCCTCGCACCATTTTGACTCGAAATTGGGCATTGCAAACAGCCAAAAAAAGTATAGCTCCTCAAATAAAAAAATAGCCATTGAACAGCTAAATAATGATAAATCAAAAACAATATCAACAAAATAACTCATTTACAATGACAGGAATTAATATCTTGCCCACACCTACGAGCAAAGATTTAGCTTTAACAATTGCTCGGGCAGCAGATGACCGTAAAGCAGGAGATCTAGTGTTGTTGCAAGTGGCAGAGGTATCCTATTTAGCTGATTACTTCGTGATTGCGACTGGTTTCTCTCCAACCCAAGTGCGAGCGATCTCTGATTCAATTGAAGAAAAAGTGGCCAAACAATACAACCAACATCCATTAAGAATAGAAGGAAAAGCACAAGGAAACTGGATTCTTCAAGACTATGGAGATGTAATAGTTCACATCTTGCTACCTACTGAGCGGGAATTCTATAATTTAGAAGCCTTTTGGGGTCATGCCGAACGCGTAGATTTTTCAATAATGTCCAACACCAGTACGAGACTAAAACAATGAGGCAATCTTCTGTTCAATTCTGCCCTGTTCCCACAGAACAACAACCTCTCAACGAGTACGAGGAATTGAAAGATTCTTGGCCTTTTCGTTGGGCAACCCTAGATATTGTTTCTTATTCAAGAAAGTTAGGTTGGGTTTGGCTGTGGGGATGGATTATTGCCAGTCCGATAGCTGCAGCGAGTTTTGCCCCCCAGAAGTACCCGATACTATTTGCTATATCGAGCGCACTAGGTGCAGCAGGATTAGTGGTATTAGCTTTAGCAAGATTATATCTAGGTTGGTCTTACGTAGGCGATCGCCTGCGAAAAGAGAAAGTATTTTACGAAGAGTCAGGCTGGTATGATGGGCAAATCTGGGAAAAACCAACAGAAGTACTAACCCGCGATCGCCTGGTTGTATCCTACCAAATTGAGCCTATTCTCCAACGTCTGAGAAGAACCGCTCTACTCCTATTAGTGTTAATAGGAAGTGGCTGTCTGAGTTGGCTATTAGTCTTAAAGCTCGGCTGACATCTTCTTGTGGCGATCTCGCAGAGCCTCGGCAACGCCTCGAGCGCTAATCGGTAACAGCAAAGACGCTTTAGCAGCTTGTGTCTATAACTGTAGCTGCTATTGCTCGATATTAAGCTAACTAAACTCGCATGACAAGAGCAAAACGCATATCAGCACCAAAATTAGAAGTACATTTACTCCGTGAAGGAATTGTTGAATCTATTCATCAAGTAGAGGCGATCGTCGGTGACAGTCGCGGGCGAGTGATGCTATTAGCAGGTAGCGCTGAAGCTACCGCTTTTATCCGTTCTGCCCTCAAGCCATTTCAAGCCTTAGCAGTTACTACCACTGGTACCATAGAACGCTACGATCTTACCGACAAAGACTTAGCGATTATTTGTAGCTCCCACCAAGGCACCATAGAACAATCACGACAGGTATTCAATATCCTCTGGCATGCAGATGTAGATCCGAGTGCCCTTCAATGTCCCCTCCCAGCAGGCAAGCAAAGTAGACTGCAACATAATTGTTCTGGCAAACACGCGGGGATGTTAGCCGTATGTCAGCAACGACATTGGCCCCTAAACACCTACCTAGATCGCTCTAACCCAGTGCAAAAGCTTATTTTGAGCAAGGTAGCCGAATTATTGCAAATGCCAGGAGAAGAATTGATTAGCGCTCGCGACGACTGCGGCGCTCCAATCTACTCGATGCAGCTTGGGCAAATGGCTTGTTTGTATGCTCAGTTATCTTCTGGGAATAATTTGGACCTAGAGCGTATTGTCCGGGCAATGACTCACTATCCTCGAATGATTGCTGGTGATGGAGCCTTTGATACAGAACTAATGCGATTAACCGAAGGAACATTGGTTAGTAAATCGGGGGCAGAAGGAATACAGTGTATTGGTCGTGTCGGGGAAGGAATGGGATTAGCAATTAAGGTTAGGGATGGGTCTAGCCGGGCTAAATATGCCGTAGCAATTCACCTGCTTAAGCAAATGGGTTGGATTAGTCCGAGTGTCTTTGAAACCCTTGCCGAACATTTTATGAATCTGAGTGAGTGCAAACGCCTCGAAGTGATCGGTGAATTATCAATTGTTTGAACAAGGAGACAGGAGCTAGAATCAATTCGATTTCTGGTTCAACTTCAACCAATTAAAACCGCACTGCTCGGTTAAGCTCAAAATTGATTCTGAATTCTAAATTCTAAATTTGCCTTACCATATGACTTTGAAGCCTAACCGAGCAATATTACCTGACTTCTGACTTCTAGCGGAAGCCTATTTAAAAATAAAACTTGTTATTTTGTTCTTTTTGTGGCTATACTAGATAAGGCGACGCGGGATAGAGCAGCCTGGTAGCTCGTCGGGCTCAATCCTAGAGGTTAACTGCAAACTTGAGCAATATTCTCGTTCCACCACGAAGCTTGAGTATTAACCTTTAAATGGGCCGCGCGTAAAGAAACTTACGCGTTAATACCTGTCAAATTCGGGGAAACCGCAGGTGGGGTAATCCCGAGCCAAGCCGATTAACAGAAGAAGCAACTGTTAGTTGGAAGGTGTAGAGACTGGAAGGCAGGTACCCTAACGATTTGGTCGAGGGTAAAGGGACAGTCCAGACCACAAACTACGCTAGCTATTGAAGCCGTAAATAAATGCGAGCGCAGGCAACGAAAGTTGTAGTTGGTAAGCATAACCCGAAGGTCGGTGGTTCAAATCCGCCTCCCGCCACTAAATAAAAAAATGAAGCCCTGCGAGCCTTAATGCCTGCGGGGTTTTATTTAGTAATTGTTGAATAAGTCTAAAACATTGATCGATTCAAATTATTGTACCCGCTCTTCTTTAATCAGAGTTCGTTGGTAAATTTGATGATTATTGAACCAATGCCAAGTACGGGCGCGATAGTTATTGCAGGGACTCAGGACCATTAGCTCGTATACGTAAATCTCCGGTTTTTCTTTGTAATTAAACCGAAGTATAATTGTCGAATCACCAGCTTCCCAGGCTTCCCCGAAAATGCGCTCCGTATCAAATAAAAGCTTTTTGTCTGTGTAAATCCCTGGAAAATCGGACTCTTCCCGCTTCCCGTCTGGCCACTGATACCGATTAATTTGAAAGTAGGGAGGGGAACTGCTTTCTGGAAACTGGCAGGTTAGATGGGAGTTATACTTGTCGAGGATATTACCCTCATTATCGATTACGGTATAGGTACCCACCCAGTCACCTTCATGTCTTGCGAGTACTGGCATTTCAGCTTTGATGATAGACATAGAAAATACTATTTTTATGCAAGTAGTAGATAACTAATTTATTTAGACATTAAACCACCACGGATCGCGAAGAGATTCTGTTTTAACCAAGAATGCTTTTTTGCGCAGAAATCGTTTGATAGAGGCAGGACCCATGCGCGAACCACCTAAGCCAGATTCTTTAAAAGAATTTTTCTCCCCTTCGTGTACGAAACCCGTTAACGCGGCATCGTTGATGCTGATGGCACCAGCCTCTATAAGGCTAGCAACTGGCAAGGCTTCTGCTTCTGAGGCGGCAAAAACAGCACCACTTAGTCCATAAATGGTATCGTTTGCTAGATGCACTGCTTCTTCGATAGTAGCAAAAGCCATTACAGGCATAATTGGTCCGAAGGTTTCTTCTGTCATCACCTTCATGGAATGGTTAACTTGAGTAAGTACGGTGGGAGGACACCACAAACCCCCATCTAATTCTTCCACCTTACCGCCACAGTGAATAACTGCTCCTTTGGATACTGCGTCCTGTAGTTGCTCGGTAATGATAGCTGCTTGTTTTTCAGCAATTAACGGCCCGATTTGTCCACTTTCCACAGATGGATAGGCAAGTTGAAGGCGTTTGGCTTTCTCTACCAGTTTTTCCACAAAACTAGGGAGAATAGATTGGTCAACATAAATGCGCTCGATCGACAGACACGATTGTCCGGTATTGAATACCGATCCCCATAATAAGGGCGAGGTGGCTAATTCTAAATCTGCTGAAGCTAGAACTATTGCCGGATCTTTACCCCCCAATTCGAGAAAGGCGGGAATGAATCGTTTAACGGCTGCAGCGGCAACTTTTTTGCCTGTAGCTATGCTGCCAGTAAAGCAGATCGAATCTACACTTTCGATAATGGCAGCACCAGTATCTACGCCACCTTCAACATAGGCTAAAACATCTCGCAATCCTGGCACAGAGGCAATAGTTTCTCGCAGTGGT
Organism: Prochloraceae cyanobacterium; assembly: GCA_051439565.1. Classification (GTDB taxonomy): domain Bacteria; phylum Cyanobacteriota; class Cyanobacteriia; order Cyanobacteriales; family JBFRWL01; genus JBFRWL01. The sequence continues at coordinate 599 of JBFRWL010000452.1, read as the reverse complement.
TGAATAAAGCGGGGAGTAATTTCACTGGGTTTGATCGCCACAGCACAACCTGCTAGCAAGGCTGGTATTGCATCAATCAGGGAAAGCAACAAAGGAAAATTCCAGGGACTGATGATGCCGACCAAGGGATAAGGAACTAATTGATGTTCGATCCGAATATAGGGGATGGCACTTGCTTTCTTTTCCGGCAAAATCAATTCTGGTGCCAACCGACACCAGCGAGTAATAGTGGAGATAACTCCGTCAAATTCAGCTATTGACTCCCACAATCTGCCAGTGTCAGTTACTAGAGTGTTAATAAGTTCGTCTTTGTGAGACAAGAGGATTTGTTTCCACTCTTGCATTGCCTCAATTCGCTTCTCTAAACCGGACTGCTGCCAATGGATTTGGGAAGAACGCAAGCGATCGCAAAGATCCGCAAGTTGAGCTGATGTTGGCGGCTTAATCGAGTAGTCAACTTTTCCGGTCCGAGGATTGCGAACTTTAAGGATTTCTCCCATTGTTCAAATCACCCCCAGCTTGGCTAGACGTTCGATAGTTTCTTGCTGAGTTTTTCGGAAATGGTTGCGTTCTACTTGTCCCTCCAGCATGGTATTAGC
>JBFRWL010000451.1:0-4522 GCA_051439565.1 Prochloraceae cyanobacterium | reverse complement strand
TGGGGACAATTTTGCACAATGCTTAAATATAAAGCCGAGCTTGAAGGAAAAGTATATCAAGAAGTAGATAGATTTTTCCCGAGTTCTAAAACTTGTAATGTTTGCCTGAACCAAGTTGATAGTTTGCCTCTTGAGATAAGATTTTGGGACTGTTCTAGCTGTGGAACTAAACATATAGATAGAGATGTTAATGCAGCTAAGAATATCCGAGATGAAGGACTGCGAATTTTGACCTCTGGGACGGGGGATAAAGCCTATCGCCAAACTGTAAGACGAAGTAGAGGAGGACGTAAGAAATCCACTATTTCGCTATTTTCTGGATAGGAAGCCTATCTTGAATTCTTTGAATCAAGATAGGTAGTTCACTTCTTAATAAATGATGAACGATGGAAACTATTGATTTCTATTATTCAATTGGAAGCCGTTATTCCTATCTTGCATCTACCCAGATTGATACCCTAAAACAGGAATTTGATTGCCAAGTTATCTGGCATCCAGTTAATAGCGTAAAACTCATTGCTCAAAGAGGTCTTAGTCCCTTTAAAGGCGAACCTGTATCTGGACAATACGAGTGGACTTATCGCGAACTTGATGCAAAGCGATGGGCCAAATTCTATGGTATTCCTTACCTTGAACCTCGTGGACGAGTCAATTTTGATCCAGAGTTATTGGCAAGGGCGTGTATAACAGCAAAACGTCTGGACAAAGTGGAAGAGTATAGCCACTTGCTTTTTATGGCAATGTTTCAGGATTCACTATCTCAAATAGATGAGAGGGAATGTACTATTCGTGCTGAAGCATGTGGCATTTCTGCTAATGATTTTCAGAGTAATCTTAAAGCAGAGGAGACAGTGAATCAACTCAATGAAACCATCAATCGCGCTCTAGAGTCTGGAGTGTTTGGTGTGCCAACATTTATTGTTTCTGGAGAGCTGTTTTGGGGAAATGACCGAATTATTTTGTTACGTCACCATCTTCGCAAACTAAACGGTCTAGTTTAATCAAGAAATATCAAGTCGAACTCACGTTTATATTAAGTTAAAACTCCGCCTAACATTCTTTGATAACGGGTCTCTAACTCTTTTTTCAAAGAGGGCATATTCTGTAAACTGGCATCTGCCAAAATTAATTTTTCCGCCGCTTCTCTTGCCAAAACTAATACCTCTTCATCTTCCACTAAACTAGCTAAAGCAAAATCTGGTAATCCCGACTGACGCTTACCCAAAACTTCACCAGGTCCCCGAAAACGCATATCCATCTCAGAGATAAAAAAGCCATCTACTGACTGTTCTAATACCCCCAACCGCTGACGCGCATCTGGATTTTTACTACTACTCATCAGCAAACAGTAAGATTTGTGAGAACCGCGACCTACACGACCTCGCAACTGATGCAACTGAGATAAGCCGAAACGTTCTGCATTTTCAATCAGCATTACTGTAGCATTAGGGACATCGACGCCGACTTCAATCACCGTAGTAGCAACAATAATCTGTGTCTGGTTATTACGGAAAGTATTAAGTGCCTCGTCCTTTTGCGCCGAACTCATACGACCGTGTAGCAACCCGACCTGAAACTCGGGGAAAATAGTCTCTGAGAGTCGTTTGTGTTCCTCTACTGCTGCCCTAACATCGAGCTTTTCTGATTCTTCGATCGTCGGGAAAATAATATAAACTTGCCGTCCTTGAGCGATTTCTCGCCGGATCAAATCGTAAGCTTGGGGACGTTGTCTTCCCGTTAAGGCTGTAGTTTCAATTGGCTGTCTTCCAGGAGGCAATTCGTCAACTTGACTGACATCTAAATCCCCATGTAAAGTTAGGGCTAGAGTACGGGGAATAGGCGTAGCCGTCATAGTTAAGACGTGAGGAGATTGTCCTTTGGCTAGCAACCGCGCTCTTTGCTCTACTCCAAAGCGGTGCTGTTCGTCAATTACCACTAACCCCAGTCGCCGAAATTTAACCCCATCTTGAATTAAAGCGTGAGTTCCTACTAATAAAGGTATTTCTCCTGTTTCTAGTTGAGCGTGGATTTCCCGACGCTTAGCAATTCTCGTCGAACCTGTTAATAGTTCCACTGGTTGGTGCAAGAGGTTGAACCAGCTAACTAATTTGCGATAATGTTGTTCTGCTAGTACTTCAGTGGGTGCCATGAGCGCCGCTTGGCAGCCAGATTGAATCGCTGCGAGAATGGCAAAAACGGCAATCACGGTTTTACCAGAACCCACGTCCCCCTGTACGAGACGATTCATCGGGGTGGAAGATTGCAGGTCTGCTAAGATTTCTCCTGCTACACGTTTTTGGGCATTTGTCAAGGCAAAAGGCAATAATTCGTTAAACTGCTCGATTAGTTCGCCTGTGGGCGCGAAAATAGCACTTTTTTCGGCTTGACGTTGCTGTTGGCGGCGTTGGAGAAATCCTAGTTGAAGGTAGAAAAATTCATCGAAAACTAAGCGCCTTCTGGCGTGAATGAGGGCGTTTTCGTCGGTGGGAAAATGGATGCTGGCGATCGCCTCTTTCAATTTAATTAAGCCATACTGATTCCGCAGACTAACCGGAAGGGGGTCTTTAAGCTGTTCTATGGCTGGTAAAGCAGCAATTACGGCCTTTCTGACTACATCTGCTGTCACTCCCTCCGTTAAGGGATAGACTGGTAAAACTCGCCCTATTTTAATCGATTCAATACTTGCCCCAGGGCTGTCGAGAACTTCTATTTCTGGATTTTCTAGAGTAATGCCATATTTATTTTTTTTCACCAATCCAGAAGCAGCAACTATGGAACCCACCGGATACTGACGCTTTTGCCTTTGTTGCCAGCCAACATTACTAAAGCGAGTCCCAGCAATAAAGCGATTGAGTTTGATTTGTCCGGTATGGTCTTTTAAGATGAGCTCAAAAATAGTTAATTTCTTATTTTTGGGGCTGCTAAAACAGTTACAACGCTTAACCGTTCCTATTACCGTCACAGTCTCTCCCGGTACTAGATGGGCGATACTTACTTGACGAGCAGAGTTAATGTGGTCGCGGGGAGAGTAGAAGAGAATATCCCGCACTGTATGTAAACCCAGGCGTTCTAAATAATTGCTTTTGCTTCGTCCTAGTTCTGGGAGTTCCCATAGAGGTAGATCGAGGGTGACAGGCCGATATCCTCGTTTGACAGACCGAGAAGCGATCGGCGATTTCGTGCGAGGTAATTTAGGTGCAGGAGGCTGTTTGGGGGCTTCTGTAGCTTGTTTTAGCTGTTGGAGAAAGTTACGGGCATCTGCGACTAGATGTTTTCTTTGGGCAATACTTAACTGAGGATAGCGGGCAAATTCAGCCGCCATTTTTTGCCAACGATTCCGTTCTGGTGGAGTGTCTACTGGTGGTGCTTGACCAAAACTGAGACAGAGAAATTCATGGAAGCGGTATTGATTGCCCATTAAGTTAGTAAAACCGCATTGGGTTTCTACAGCAAGAGCTTTTTGTAAACGCGTCCAATCTGGTTGTTCATTCCTCATTTGTCCTTAGTTAGTTGTTAGCTGTTAGTTGTCAGTTATTTTGGAGACTGACTACTGACCGCTGACTAATCTTCATACCAGCTCGATCGCCATGCGGTTTCAGCTTTAGCAACTGACAATTCTTGCTGTTTATTTTGATAGTGTTGTTTTACTTTGTTAATTTTAGCTAATAGAGTGCGAATTTGATTGCCCTGAGCGCTCAAAGTCGGGTCAGAAAATTCAATTTCGGCTAGTCGCAAACGAATTGCGGTAATTTTAGTTATCTTTGCCTCTTGAGATTTATCTTCATTTTCCGCTTCAATCAGTAGATTTAAGAGATTGGGATGACTCCTAACTGCCGAGTCGGTATCTTCTGCTTGGATCGCCATTTCCAGAACTTTGTCTGGTAATTGATGGGGCAGGATGTTAGCCTCTTCTAACAACTGATTGGCTTGCTTGGACAGACTTGCTAAGGTGCGATTAATTCCCTTTTGTATTTGTTGATGCCAGCGAATCAAATGCTCTGGATTAGTTGTGTTAGATGGGTCGATCTCTGAGGATTCTCGGTCAGTTTTTTCTATTTCCGTTTCTGTTGAAGTTTGTTCTGATAATTCTGGCTCTTGAGATAAAAGTTTTTCCAGCAGATCTTCGTTTTTCTCCTCTAGAAGTGACAGCTGAGTTAAGATTTCTCTTGTAGTGCGATCGGAGTCATTTGCTGGCTCTTTTGATGTTTCCAGATAGTCAAGTAGCTGAGAGCGAATTTCCTTACCTAGTTGGCGTAGATTTTGCTGAAGTGTTTGGCGTTCATTAAAAGATAAACCAAGAAAAGATTCCGGATATTCTTGAGTACAAATGCGATAACTTGCCAAAACTAACTGTTTTTCTATTGACTGACTTAATAAATCCAGGTATTGCAAATAGATGCGGCGCAGTTCCACGGCAATATCAGCTACTTTGTTTTCTATTGCCTCCAAATCCCGCTTTATTTGCTCGCTCGATCGTGTCATTATATTCAATTAAAAATTTAGTAGTGGCACCCTTTATGGG
>JBFRWL010000450.1:0-2887 GCA_051439565.1 Prochloraceae cyanobacterium | reverse complement strand
TTCTTCACGTTGTCTACTTACTCTTAAATGTAATTTGGCTTTTGCAACTCTAGCTTTATGGTAATTATTAGACTGTCCAATACTTGACCAAGCTCGTTCAGCAGATGATTGTCTAGCAGTAGAATTTAATTTATTAGCAAAAGCATACTCTTTAGCCAGGACACGACAATATTTATTTAGGTCATATTTATTAACCCCTTCATTATCCATCCAGTAACGCAGAGCCTTATTTCTGACAAATTGACCTGTGCGGATAGCTTCGTCAATTGCCTGATATTGATATTGCTTTGCTTTAATCTTATACTCTAGAACAATCATCATATTATATGAGCATTATTAGTACAAAATTAAAACTGCTTATTGTTAAGTTCGCTCTCATGAGGGGCTGTCTGCGGAGGTTTCCTCCGCAGTTTATACGCCCCGTCTCCCGTTAAAAATCTCGCTTTCGCTCAATTTTGTAACGGGAGTCTTCCCAGTCACGGAGATAACATTGATAAACATTGAACTAAGTATCATTTTCTCAGACTTACATGCTAAGAAAAATATCTCACAAAAGTTTACAGAATTCTCTTAAACTTCAGCAAATTTCCTGGCAGCGGTGGATTCGCTCCCTGGCAATGGCTACAATCCCTACTATTCTCAATGTTATTCCTGTTAATGCAGCACAAACAATTGACTTTTATTACGGTCCTTTAGGTTTCTCAATTGAGGTAGATTCTCTGGAACTTTTTGCCAAAGAAGGTAAGATTAACAGGCAATTAGACTTCTACCTTCGTAGAGTTGACCCAGAATTTCAAGCTAAGTTCCAGGAGCTTCTGGCCAAGCGTTATGAAGTCGATCCAGTAAGACTTTATCGCTTTTTACGCACTCCCATAGGAGAAGATCTTCTGACTCGAGTCGGAAATCTAATTAATTTTCCTCGCGGTGGCAATGGTAAATACGGAATTCGCTCAGCGCTAGTTAAAGCTGCTTTTGATACTGAACAAGGTCTGACTATTATCAATTTTGTGCGTCAATTCCCCAACGATAGTATCGAGCTGAACACTGATAAAATTTTGCAGGTGAGAGATTTACTGCAACTGTTGGTTAGAGCAACACAGAGGATGGAACTAGAAATGGCTTCTTTGTCATCTAAGGAAGCTGCTAATTCTACACCAGTTGACTTCTCGAAATTACCCGATCTCAGGCTGCCTGGAGAATTAGGCTACATTAAACAGACTCTTATCTTAAACGACACGAGTCGCCAGCGCCAGTTAACAGTGGATATCTATAAACCGGAAACGTGGAGAGAGGGCAAGACTCCGGTAGTGGTAGCATCTCACGGTTTAAATGATAACCGTCAGCGCTATGCAAAAGTAGCTCAACACTTAGCTTCCTATGGCTATGTGGTTGCAGTTCCTCAGCATCCAGGTAGCGATTCTACCTATTTTGAAGATATGCTGCAAGGTTATCACAGAAATGTCTTTGAAGTTAACGAATTTATTGACCGACCATTAGATATTAGTTATGTTTTAGATGAACTAGAAAGGCGCAATTTAACTGAGTTTGAAGGAAGACTCAATCTGGAAGCAGTGGGGGTAATAGGTCATTCTTTTGGCGGTTATACGGCTCTAGCAATAGCAGGGGCTCAGATTAATTTTCCCCAATTGGAACAAGACTGCACTCGGGAATTTTGGTATCCGAATTTGTCTTTGCTGCTTCAGTGTCGAGCGTTAAAACTGCCGCGCCAAACTTATGATTTTCGCGATCGACGGGTCAAGGTAATACTAGTCTTAAATCCAGTCACTAGCAGTATCTTCGGAGTACAGGGTCTAGGCACAATTGAAATCCCCGTTTTGATTGGTGTAGGCGATCGAGATAGAGTTACCCCAGCAGCAATAGAACAGCTACGTCCTTTCACTTTTCTCACCACATCTGATAGATATCTAGGTTTATTGAAAGGACAAGCCCACGTTATTGACATTTCTCAAGTGGATGCTACCGCTACTTGGACGATTGAGTCTCTGTCGGAGCAGGAGTTGCTAAAACCAGAGTTATTCTACGAGTACAGTAATGCAATAGGTACAGCGTTCTTCGAGTATTATATTGCCCGTAATGAAGATTATCTCCCCTATCTCCAGTCCTCCTATGCCCAGTATCTGAGCGAAGAACCTTTCCCTATCGATCTAATAGGAGATTCATCCGTGGAGCTACTACAGCAGGTGATCGCAGACTATATCGCTGAAGAAGGAATTGAGGAGCGTTATATCGATACAGCAGGAGACGGGAGGATATCTGAGTAATAACAGGTTCGCTTAAACATTGGACTCACAGTGATGCTTATATGCCCATAGAAGAGCTTAATCGCTGAGTTTAATCTGGATTACTTTCCAATGCCAGAAAGGAAATATTTGCCTTTTGTAACATTTGGGCTACTATTTCTCCAACACGACCAAACCCTAAAATAACAACATGGTTTTTGTGTTCTTGTTCTGGAGCAACTGGTACTGCTTTTTCGTTTGTCTCGATCGAGTTTACTGTGGGACTTACTAACTTATTAGTCAAAATTGCTAATAGTGGAGTGGCAGCCATTGTCAAGGCAACTACAACTAAAGTAAATCTGTAGATTTCCTCTTGAAACGCTAACCTTCATTTCTTTTTTTGACAAGGCGAAATCCGATGTGAGAAGTTCCCGTATCGGGCGATTGAGCTTCACGCGCCGCCGGACGAAAGCGACTGCAATAATTACGAGCGCACAAAAAAGAGCCTCCTATAACCACCTGCTTGGCGACACCAGGGTCGCGGGGATCAAAACTTTCTGAGGATTTAGCTGCTAACGGATTTATTTGGTGAGCTTTACCCGTATGTCCGGGGCTGTACCAATCCAGCGTCCATTCCCAAACATTGC
>JBFRWL010000449.1:0-4329 GCA_051439565.1 Prochloraceae cyanobacterium | reverse complement strand
CGAGCGCATACTGTTGCTGTTGCTACTCCGTGTTGACCTGCTCCAGTCTCTGCAATAATGCGTTTTTTACCCATTCGTCGAGCCAAGAGTGCTTGCGCTAGGGCATTGTTAATTTTATGCGCTCCAGTATGGTTTAAATCTTCGCGTTTGAGATAGATTTGCGGTCCACTGCCATCGGGTCGCTGGTAGCTATCGCTCAAGCGTTCTGCAAAATAGAGAGGGCTGGGTCTTCCTACGTAATCTCGCAGCAGTTGTTGTAGTTCCTGCTGAAAGTCGGGGTCATTTTTATATCGAGCATAAGCTGTTTCTAACTCACTCAGGGCAGGCATTAAGGTTTCAGGTACGTACTTGCCGCCAAAACGACCAAACCGCCCGAAAGCATCGGGTTTTTGGTTGTTGCTTTCAGCCGCAGATTGGGAAACAGAAGTAGGTGTAATTGTCACAGTTGAGCAGAAGTACTACAGATAGGTGTGTATTATAAATCTTTTTAGTTTAAAGATATTCTTTGACGCTTATCCATAAAAGCGTCCTGTTCTCCAATTTTTTTTATAAAAATTTACAAACTAGCAAAGATATTGTTACATTATGGAAGATAGGTCAACCGATTAAAATATCATAATATGAGTATTTTTTTGGATTTAATTCCCATTCCCATACCACTCAAGCCTCAAGCGCGAGTCTACGAATTAAAAAGCCGTTTAGACTGGGGTAAACCAGCTTTAACTATCATCGATGCCAGAGACAGAGAGAAATTCAACGCCAGTCATATCCTGGGCGCTGTTACTATGCCGATGAACCAACTGGTAGAGCTTGCCTTGATTAGCTTAGAATTAACTCGCGATATCTATATCTACAGCGAAACCAACGAAGAAACCTCGCAAGCAGCGGCAAAACTAAGAGAGGCTGGCTATCAAAATGTTTCTGAAATTATAGGTGGCTTGCCAGTTTGGAAAGCCTTTGACTATCCCATTGAAGCCAATTCTGCTGTCGTTAGCTAGCTAATGAGAGAAATCTACAGTTTTCCCATAGCGACCCTAGTTAGCCTTGTTCTTTGACTAAGATAAATACATTACCTTGATTGCCTCTGCCAATACGCAAATCCTCATCTAAATAGGTAATTTCTAGCCAGCCTTGTCGCTCTCGATTTTCGATGTTCAAGTCCAGAGGAGGGAATTTTTTACCTGCTTCAATTTGCTGAATTAAATTGTTAGGAGAGCGATATTCAATTAGACGTTGCAAACCAACAATCGAGCGTTCAAATTTAACGTTAACTCGACGTTCTGAAACAGGCTCAAATCTTGCCGCCACACTGACTATTCCTTCAAGAAAAGGCAAGCCAACAATCTCAGCGATGTTATATAGTTTTGCTTCGGCTGTGCGAATACATTGATAGATTTGACCCAACTCAAGTAAAGGGAATCGACCTATACCTAGTATTTCCCGGCTGGTAGTATAGAGTAAACGCCAATTACCTTCTAGCAGTTCCTTAGCTTCTAAAGGTTTTGGGGTTGGGTTGCAATCTTCTAGCTGTTCTACGAGCGAAAGAAATTTGACCTTGTCGATTTCGTTAGCTAACAAGCCCCTATTTTTGCCAGCGATCGCTTCTAATAATTCTGCTTTCTTATTCATAAGCTTCTGGCTCAATTTAGAAATCTACACCTAATTAACACTTTGACACACTCCAACCATTAAATTGTCTATTAGCCTAAACGACTCACCCACAATTCTAATGGGGGATTGTGAACATCGCTATTTAGATTTCCTGCTTATCTCAAGTTAGGCTCTTAACTAGAATGTTAGTCTTCCTACTTACCAAGATAAAAGCAACCATAGCTCTGTAGGCAAAGGTATTTTTTTAATGCTAGACTAAAGGATAGCAAATTATGACAGTTTGCTAGACTCCTTAGTGTCTCTACTTCATGCACAATCCAGCTTTACGTCAAGAATCTCGTTACGAACCAGCTTCGGTGATTCCCCTAAAACAAGAATATTCACTTATAGAATGGTTAGAGTCTAATAACCGTTTAATTCCTCGGGAAACCCTGGAAAAACAGAAATTAACCTCCGATAGCGAAGAATTAGAATTAATCGATTCTGAAGAGCACGACTACGACGAGGATGACGTGGATGTTGAAGATATCGAAGAATAGATATTGAGCGAGCCGACTTTGTATTAGTTGGAAAAAAAATACTTTTCTCAGAACCCCAGTAGCTGACTAAAATATCTGAGAAGATATTGGTATAAGTTTAGCTGTGGATGCCAAATTATTTTCCCCGACTGCCCTCAAAAATCCCTCAGGTAAGAGTCTACTGATTTTACTTACTGGTTTATTAATTCTGTTGGCGATAGTTTTTGCTAGCAGCGCCAGTCAATTTCAGGAACTAACAATTTCCCTCCTCTTACCCTTAATAGCCAGTGCTTTAGTGAGTGCGGCCCTAGGCTATGTGGTTGTGCCGTTGTTACAAAGGTTAAAAACCGGACAGGTTATCCAAGAAGATGGCCCGCAAACTCACTTGAAAAAAGCAGGCACGCCAACCATGGGAGGGATATTTTTTCTGCCAGTGGCGATAGCGATCGCCTTGCTGTGGTCGGGATTTAGCACTGAGGCGATCGCCATTTCAGTACTTACCATCGCCTACGGCGCGATCGGCTGGATTGATGATTGGCAAATCTTGCGCTACCAATCTAATAAGGGCATCTCTCCACGCCAGAAACTGATTTTGCAAATAGTTGCGGCTGTTCTCTTTTGTCTGTGGATATTTGAGTCACAACCAGATAATATTACCACCCTTAATCTCTGGGGAAGTATATTTTTGCCCTTGGGAATATTTTTTTGGCCTTTAGCTGGGTTTGTCCTGGTAGCAGAAAGTAACGCTACTAATCTTACTGACGGGATAGATGGACTAGCAGCAGGTACAGCAGCGATCGCTCTGTTGGGATTAGCGGTGGTTGTCGCACCTACTTCACCAGATTTAACGATTTCCTGTGCTTGTCTGAGTGGTAGCTGTCTCGGCTTTGTTGTTCACAATCGCAATCCTGCTACTGTCTTTATGGGGGATACAGGTTCCTTATCTTTAGGGGGTGCTTTAGCTGCTGTCGGGATAATGAGTGGCAATCTTTGGGCTTTATTTATTGTGAGTGGGATTTTCTTTGTTGAATCCCTCTCCGTAATTGCCCAAGTTGTATACTATAAAGCTACTAAAGATTCAGATGGGAAAGGTAAGCGTTTATTTAAAATGGCACCAATTCACCATCACCTCGAACTTAGTGGTTGGTCAGAAACTCAGATAGTAGGAGTATTCTACTTAATAAACGCACTTCTAGCTGTATTAGCGGTTTTCCTGTCTTAAATTGTCTCTGAGTGAAGGAAGATGGAAAAATAATATTTTCTCAAATCTTCCTTTTACCTTGTAAGTAAAGTATTAATAATATTCTTGAAATACTTTTTGCAATTCTCAGATTTAGTTTTTGAATCTTTTAATATAGAGGAAAAACTAAATATTACATCACACACCATATACGTTCGGGAGGTCCCTATGGTCAGCTATGTAATCAAAGGCAACCCAACAGTAAATCCAGGGGACGTAATTGCTAAAGAACCTCAAACAATTGAAGAAAAAGCTAAACAACTAGCTGTAGATTTGCACGATATTACTGGAGCCCCAGTCAAAGTTCCTGCTTATTTCATTGTCAAGTATCCTAATGGTGAAACCAAAGCACTACACCACATCAAGGATGCTGAAGAAATCTCAGATGTTATTCGGCAGATGAAGTTCTATGAAGAAGAGACACTAGAAGCAGCAGAAGTGACCCGCAAGTCAAGTCTAAGTGGTTTACTTGTAGTCTTAGGGGTTTGTGTGGCGGTTCTGTTCTTATTTACTATCGTCATAGCGATCGGTATTTTTTAAGGTATCTTTCATTATTTCGCACGTATCGCGGCTGTGCGACTCGTTCTTGAGTGAATCAATAGCTCAAGGTGAGAACGTCAAGGACAGAACCTTGAAAATCTCATAACTAACCTCCGGATGACGGTGAAAATCCTTCCGTGTAAGGGAAACATTGACTCCTTATCTGCCCACAGTGAGTAGACTCGGAATTCTACAGGCTGAAGCTGGGAACAGGACGCAATCAGAGCCAAAACAGGAAAGGCACACTGGCGTTAACAGGGAGACGACATGGATAAACAAGACCTAGAAAAGCATCTTAATGCGCATCCAGCATCCTGAATCATTATGCTGAGTTGACCCTCTATTGAAATCTCGTAGCATTATAGCCGAAATAGCTACTATCCCTTGAGATGAGGGTAGGTGAAGTGGTCTGTCCTAAAT
>JBFRWL010000448.1:0-15412 GCA_051439565.1 Prochloraceae cyanobacterium | reverse complement strand
ACATAGCACTGAGTTTATTCATGGGTTCCAAGACATTTTCATAGCCTTTGACCCAACTTAAATCATTCGTCCAAGAAGCGCCGTCCATGTGGAATTGATGGTCAGTTTCTTTCAATTCTTGAATAGCCTTTTCTACAGCTTCCGGCGTCGCCTTATCTGGATCTACTTTCTGCCAGATTTTGTGCTGACCTACTGCTTGACAAGTAGGATAATCTTCAGGCTTGACCCCTGCTGCTTCAATCAGTTCTAGATATTCAGTCCCGTTGATACCGACAACCCCAGATACAGTTTTGCCATTATCTTTAATTTCAGACCAAAGCGGTTGGAAATCGCGGGGAAATTCATTCATCATCACGCCGCCATTTTCCCCATCAGCAATTTGGGTGACGCAACAAGGAACGCTAATATTACCCAGTTGCTGTTTTCCCCGTCCTTTTGCCTCGTGATAAGGTTGCATCTGAGCAACTAATTTGGTATCCGATCCTTGAGTTTTAATCAAGGCAGTGATACTGATGGTTTCACCTTGAGAATTGCGAGCAATCAAACGGTTAGGAACATACTTATCATCGTGCCACAGTCCCGAACCATCCAGACGTTCTACTGAATGTTCTTGCACCATCAGCCAGCGATATCCACATTCTTTCAGGGCTTTGATATATTCGTATAGGGTATCTGGATGATTGGGTAAGTGCATTTCTGGGGGAGAGAAGCCTTTAACTCGCTTTAAGGCATCGTAGCCAAAAAGAGCTGCAAAGTAATGTTGCCAGGCTTGGATATGTAGTTTCAAATCGGGGATCGGAGTTGAGGGAACCACTGCATGACTCCACATCGTCCCCAACCACTCTACATAGGGATAGTAATGAGGCTCGCAGGTAATCTTTTTGAGATTGTTAATTATATCTTCCCGTCCCATTTGATACAATCCCCATAAAAGATTACCAGAGTAATCCAGCATAATGCGAGGATTGCAACCATTACCCACCAGTTCGGGAATAAAATCTCCCATGCGGCTGTAGCACCAAGCAAAAACTCCCGCGTTGTGGTTATCCCCTTCCCCGGAATGTTCAAACATATACTGTAGATTACAGATTAGTTCGCCATTAGCACCTGCAGGGATAGTAGGTTGGTGCATGTGCAGGGCACAGGCAAATCCGGCACTAATTTTATCTACACTAAGATTTGTAATCGGCAAAAATACTGGTTCGTTGTGATCGACCACTGAATTAATTTCTACTTCCCAACCACAAACGTTGGGCAATCCTAACCTTGATTCTTCCAAAATAGGCAGGTTGGCAGATGCTGCTGTTGTCATCATATAACTTTCCTCTCTACTTGCTATTTTGTGAGCACTAATTGAACATTCTGACGCGCCGCATCTGCTTGGGGGCGCATTAAGCTAATAAGATTGGGAAAAGAATAATATTGAAGAAAATGAATAAGTTCATTTTTCCCTTTATTTTTTTGCGTTGTTCCAATGATAAGATATTTTTTGGAGCTAGTGAGCCGTCTCGATCGCGGTTTAACCTGGCTCGATTAATTTTTCTTACCCAGTTCCGACGGTCTTTAACAACAACAATAAACTGTTCTTTCCCATCCTTTGTGAGTAAATGCAAACTGTTAGGGAAAACGAAAGCAGTTAATGACGGCTGTACTTCCAGAATTTCTCCTAGAGGTAAAGAGAGTTGGTAAGCCTCAGCATTAAATTTGCCAGAACGAAAGAAGAGGCGTTTGTTGGTCAGATATAACCAGCCACCTGTCACATACAGCCAGCCATGAGAATTTTCTCCTTCTAAGGAATGACTTGCTGGACCTTCTTGTAACAGTTGTTCTCCTTCAATCAGAGGACACTGACCACTTAGTCCTGAGTTTTGATATGCAACAAGACTAATTATTACCAATGCAAAGAACAAACCCACGATTAAGAAGTAGAAACTGTAGTGTAAACTATAGCTTATACCTATTGTGAAACTAGCTAGCCCACAGATAAGGAAAATCTTTAAAAGGTATCGTCTCGGAAAAATCTTGACAAAATATCGTCTGATAAGATAGCTGAGTTTTGGTCTAGATTTGGAGAAATTAGCAGTTATTAGTGCGGACGAAGTTTTTTGAGCATAAAATTTTTTCTTAGGTGCTGTAATAGATCCGTTATTGTGCTGCAAGTCTCCGATCACTTGAGCTGCATCTTGATAACGTTTGCTGATATCCTTTTGTAAGAGTTTATCTAAGATGAAAACCATCTTCTGAGAAAGAGGTGTTTTAATATGCTGCCGCCAGTTATCTAGCCAATTATCACCTCGATCGCTCGATAACTTCTGAGGATTAATTCCACTCAGCAAATAAAAACAACTAACTCCTAAGCTAAACAAATCGCTAACAGGAGTTGTTAAACCTCGATATTGTTCTGGAGCAGTATACCTATCCGATCTTGAGTTTTTTCCTTGAGGAATTACGAGCACTGAAGACAACTCTTGAGATAAGGCAAAATCAATTAGGAAGTACTTATTATCGGGATAACGACAGATGATATTTTCTGGTTTAATGTTACGATGAACAACCTTTTGAGAATGGATAAACTTCAGAACTGGCAGCAAATATCGTAAAAATTCTTTAATCTGATTTTCGTTAAATACACTTAGTTGCTTTCTTTTTTTTTCTAGGTTTTGCCCACTAATAAATTCTCGTACTAGATAAAGGTAATTATCTTCTACAAAATATTCTCTCAGAGTAGGTATCTGGGGATGTTCTCCTAAGCTTTGTAATTTTCTAGCTTCTCGTTCGAATAATTGTTTTACTTCAGGTGAGATTTGAGTTTGAGGGACTAATTGCTCGATCGCCCAGATTTGGTGCGGTTTATCGATGTCTCGTGCTAGATAAATGTTGCCAAAACTCCCTTTTCCTAGAAGTTTAAACACTTTGTAACGATTTCTCAAACACGGCTTTAAAAGAGTGTTGCAGTTTTGGCAACGTAGCTGACAATGTAAATCGTGTTCTGAGTTGAAAGGTTGGTTACACTCGGGGTTCAGACAAATTATTAACTGCGATTGAGAGGAAATTTCACTTGTACTTGTAGCTTCTAACTTCTGTACAGATGTTTCACGAAATGTTTTTTCTGAGTTCATCCTAGATAGCTTCTCCACCAACAACTACATTGCGAATTCTTAAACTGGGTCCTCCACAACCTACCGCTAAGCCGTTCTGTCCGCCTTTACCGCAACCGCCAGACTCATCCCAGTAAAAATCATCGCCGATCGCCTCAATATTAGCTAAGGTTTTAAATACATTTCCGGCAAGGGTAACATCTCTGACTTGTTCGGCAAGTTGACCGTTGCGAATCATCCAAGCTTCTCCCGCACTAAAGGTAAACATTTCCCCATTGGTCATCCCACCTAGCCAATTGCGAGCATAAACCCCTTCTTTTATACCCGTAAATAAATCTTTAACTGGGGTAGTTCCTGGTTCGATCCAGGTATTGGTCATGCGCACGATCGGAGGATAATGATAGTTGAGACAGCGGGCATTACCTGTAGGTTTTTCTCCTAACTTGCCAGCAGTTTCGCGGGAGTGCAATCTTCCTACTAATACTCCATCTTTAATTAATTGAGTAGTTGTAGCTGGCGTACCTTCGTCGTCATAAAAATAACTGCCTCGATGTCCTTGGGGTGCTGCACCGTCAAAGATTTGCAACTCCTTGGGACCGAAGTTCTTCCCCATACTCATTACTTCTAATAAGTCGGGATTTTCATACAACATATCAGCTTCAGAAAGGTGTCCAAAAGCCTCGTGAACGAACAAACCCGCCAGGATAGGGTCGATGACTACTCTGTAGGTATTGCCTTTGACAGTGGGCAAAAAAAGTGCTTCTAAGGCACGTTGAGCAGCACCTTCTACCTGTTCGTCGAGAGTGGTCAAATCTTGGTAAGCTTGGCGAGAACCCGTAGTTTCTCTTCCAGTTTGTATTGTTTCTCCGTTCCTGGCGGTAGCAGAGAAGCGCATTTCTAGGTCTACCCAGGATTGTTCGATCGTGCTGCCGTCTGAAGTAGCGAGGAGAATGCGTTGAGTGCTGTCGCCGTAGCGGACTGAAGTAGTGGCGATTCGATCGCTGTAACCCCGTAGGATTTGATTGTAGCGATCGCACAAGGCTTTTTTTTCGGCTAAAGGTACTTGCCGGGGATCGGTTCCCGTTAGAGGTAACTGGCAAACTATCTCTACAGGTTCCACAGGAGCAAGCAAGGTTTCTTCTTGGCCTACAATTCTAGCAGCAGCTATAGCTTCTTCTACTCGCTCGGCTAGGGTAGAGAGTTCGTTGAAGCTGGCAAAGCCCCAACCTCCCTTATAACAGGCTCGTACCTGTCCGCCCAGAGAAATTCCTTCACTGAGGGTTTCGATTTTATCGCCTCGCAGTAAGATGCTCGTTCCTTCGGATTCTTCTATTCTGATAGTTAGGAAATCGACGCGATCGCGATAACGAGCAATTAAATCAGACATTAAATTTTTACGGGCGGTGTCATTCATTTTAAACCTATTTACAGCAGCAAGTGTTCTAAGTGAACAACTAACAAATAACCATATTCTAAACTCGGTTTTACCTGAGTTCGACGGATGGTTACAACCCTTGATTGCTTCTCATATCTTAGATGCTGAAACCCTTATCCTTTCTTAAACTAGATGTTTTCATCGAACTCAGATAATGTTAGAGTTTGGGGAACAAAATCTTATTTCACCATCGAGTTGCCAGCTAATGTGGGGAAACCCTTCCGTTGATTCTAGCTTGAATTCTCATGTGCGATAGAAATCGGATTTAATTCGTGAATTGAAAAGGTGAAGATAGGCAACAGGGAACAGGCACCATTCCCGTTCTCCGAACACATACCAATTAATCAAAATTACTGGTGATGATTTATTTCAAAGACTTTTTTCCTCAAACAATTGAACAGAAAGGATTTTTCGCTGACGATAAGTACGAAAACTTAAGTTCCTTGATGAGTCAGCTTAACCAGTGGTTCTCAGATACAAATGTCAAGATTATCAAGATCGAAACTGTAGTATTGCGAGATATAGATGATGAGAAAACTCGTTTTTTAGCCAAGGAACCATTTTTCTATCAGTTTATTCGAGTTTGGTATGACGTTAAAGTTGACATCTTCCCACCGCCAGAGGCGGGGGATTCCTAACCTCACGATTAGACTTTTCTGTTTCAACCGCACATATCTAGACACAATTCTAAAATTATGCCCCCGACCTATGTACGTCCACAGACCTTTACTGTATTGCAACAGCCCGATTCCGCTAGCCCAGCGGTACGGTTTCAGCTCAAGCTTCTTAGTACTTGCTGCTTGGACATTTTACCTGTGCAAGCTTCTTACAAAAGTTGCTCATGGGGGAAACCCCCAAGACCGCACTTTTGCGCTTTTCTGCACAGAACCCTATATATCCAGTTTTCAAGGTGCATCGTACCTACTGCTTGGTTTTCGCTTTTCAGTACCTAGTTATTATCCCATGCTGAAAACTCTGATTATGTAAAGCTTCTATCAAGATTTCTTGTCTAAATTGTCAATAGGAAAGCAGTAACACCCTGCCCTGCTTTCCTCTCACCGCGCCTTGGTGGGAGTCTCCAGCAGGAAGAAAGATGAATCTTAATCACAGTTCCCCATTACGATATGGGAATAGCTCAGAGCGAGATTTTGCCCATAACCATAGAGCTTGAGGAGTCAGGAGTAACGAGAATTGCTATAACTATTAAGTAGTCGGACAAAAGTAAAGTATTGTTTATTTGCCAGATAAGGTGTGAGGCGGAAACAAAAGATGCGAATTTTACTAATTTATCCTTTATTCCCTCAAACCTTTTGGTCTTATGAAAAAATTCTCGAATTGGTTAATCGCAAGGTACTACTACCTCCCTTGGGATTAATTACTGTCGCTGCCATTTTGCCTCAAGAGTGGGAATTTCAACTAGTAGACCGCAACATCGGTCCTGTCAGCGAGCAAGAATGGGAATGGGCAGATTTGGTGATCGTCTCGGGAATGATTGTCCAGAAAAACGATTTACTCGCACAAATAGGCGAGGCGAAACAACGAGGTAAGAAAGTGGCAGTAGGAGGTCCCTATGCTACTTCTTTACCCCAGGAAGTACAAGACGCAGGTGCAGATTTCCTGATTTTGGATGAAGGGGAAATTACGCTGCCAATGTTTATCGAAGCATTAAGGCGAGGTGAAACTAGCGGTACTTTCCGCGCCACGGAAAAACCCGATGTCACTATTACTCCCATTCCTCGGTTCGATTTGTTGGATTTAGATGCTTACGACTCCATGTCGGTTCAATTTTCGCGGGGCTGTCCTTTCCAGTGCGAATTCTGCGATATTATTGTTCTCTACGGTCGTAAACCCCGCACTAAAGCACCAGCACAATTGCTCAAAGAATTGGATTATCTCTACGAATTAGGCTGGCGGCGCAGCGTGTTTATGGTAGATGACAACTTCATTGGCAACAAGCGCAATGTTAAGTTATTGCTCAAGGAGTTAAAGATCTGGCAAGCCGAACATCAGTACCCCTTTCGCTTTAATACCGAAGCCTCAGTCGATCTGGCAGAGGATTCCGAACTGATGGAACTAATGGTAGAGTGTAACTTTGATGCAGTGTTTCTGGGAATTGAAACGCCGGACGAAGAAAGTCTCGAACTAACCAAGAAATTCCAAAATACTCGCAATTCCCTGACTGATTGTGTGGATCAGATTATCTGTGCTGGGTTGCGACCAATGGCAGGATTTATTATTGGTTTTGACGGCGAGAAAAAAGAAGCAGGCGATCGCATTATTAGCTTTGTCGAACAATCAAACATCCCTACTGCTATGTTTGGTATGTTGCAAGCTTTACCAAATACCGCTCTTTGGTATCGTTTGGAGAAAGAGGGACGTTTGCGGGATGGCACCAAGCAAGACATTAACCAAAGCACGTTAATGAATTTTATTCCTACTCGCCCCATCGAAGATATTGCTGGGGAATACATAGAAGCTTTCTGGCAAATATACGAACCCGATCACTTTATAGACCGCGTCCATCGCTGTTTTCTGCAATTAGGGGCACCCAAGTGTAAAGCACCCTTTCAGCTACCAAGTTGGGTAGACTTACGTGCTTTAGCTATTGTGGTCTGGCGACAAGGGCTCAAACGCAACACCCGCTGGAAGTTCTGGCATCATCTGTTTAGTATCTTCGTGAATAATCCTGCTGTCTGGGAACATTACCTTACCGTCTGTGCCCACAATGAGCATTTTCTAGAATATCGTCAAATTGTCCGCGACCAGATTCAACAGCAGTTAGAGGAATTTCAAACCCAAGAAACTAAAGTCTATCAACTTTAGCCAGGATATTTGGGCGGTGAGAAGGTTTTAGGTTAATTTTTTCTCTAACACCTAACACCTAGTCTGAACCATAGTCTCCTGCTTTAAGTTGGTAGCCAAGCTAAACTTTAATTAATTGTAATTACTGTGAAAAGGTAACAGAAAAATTCCATCAAACAAGCCCTATTATTGCTCCTGTCTAAACTGCAGTTAAAAGATTTGGGTGAAAAATGATGGAGAGAGCGCCAGATGAGTAAGCTAAAAAGATTTGTGCGTCGCAGTTGGGGAAGCTTGTTAAACTCAAGACTTTTGTATTGGGTTTTTTGTCTTGAATCTTGGGCGTTATTTTGGTGGTTAAGTTATCTTAACAATTCTCCTTTAATTGTAGTTATAAAATTATTGGCTTTGATTCAAGCGATCGTCTCCTTTATCATTTTTATAGTCTGTCTGACTAACTTACACGTTTACGGGGACTGGCGTGGCGAAAGAGCAGCTATTTTCATCAGAATAAACGAAAAACTAGATGAACTTAGGGATGACTTGCTTGTTGACGATAAAGAAAAAAAACAAGAATATTGGAAAACTTTGGAATTGCTAGCTGATTTTTCCGAGTTTTTCATTGACTATACTTCACATTTTGCACCTAAACCAGAACCCTGGTTCTTAAGGCAGAAGGCAGAGGGCAGAGGGCAGAAGGAGAGACAAGGGAAAAGGTGATGATTTTCAATCTCTAATTGATTTGAAAACTGCTGTCAATTAACGGTATAGGTTTGCGGTCATCAGTATTGCCGGGAGTTAATTTCAAAGCTAGCAATTCTCCCCGATCTATTTTTTATGATTTTTCTGGCGATGACAACAACTGACAAATTTACTAAGCGAGCATTTTGTCTGAATTAACAGGCAAGACAGCAAATAGATTTTTGTTAACCCAAATTTTTATTTTCTTTGCCAACCTGAGTTGAATTACTGGTTGTTCGAGAAAGTCATAAGCAGCAACAATTTCCTCGGCAATTTCTCGATTAAAACAGCGAATGTGCAGAACTCCCCACCACCTAAACACTTTACATTCTGCCATAGGTTTTAGTTGTTGCAACTCCTGGGTATTTTCTCGCCAAAAGTCCCAAATTAATCTAGTTAGCTGGTTTGGTCTTTTCATATCTTCAAATTACTAAAGGCTAAAGTTAAACAAAGAGCAAACACCCGAACTGCTGAGAGGAAAAACCTTGTGGCTTTTCAGATTTAAAAAGTAATACTATAGCCCGGGAGTGCCCCAACTATTTTGCTCAGCATAATCTCTGATAATTGCTACCGAACTAATTCTTTAGGATCAAATTAGAGTTAGCTTAAGTTGGTCAGTCTACTTTCGGAGTCAAGAGCAATTCTCAATATTTGAGTAATTTGCTTGCTTGATTTATCTCGATCGCGCCGTCACTAAACCCCCATTTTTATAATGACAATTGAAGCGTAACTTACTCACGATCAGGCTAAAACTGAAAAAAGATTTAATCATAATCGTTACATAAATATATAAAGATAAGTAAGTAAGGGAAAATAAATATAAAACATAAATCAGGAGTTACCTGTTAGCTATTTGTTGTTACCTCTAACCTCTGACCCCTAACCCCTGACCCCTAACCTCTCTCAACCATTTTCTAATTAATTTGACCCATCTACTTATAATGCTGACGCGATTCTGTTAATCTTCAAGCAAGATGATTATTATATTCTGATGGCTACAACTACTTGGAGTCGACGCCATATTCTTTCTCTAGTTGATTTTGTTCCTAGTGAGTACGACATCGTGCTACAAACTGCAGCTAGTTTCCGCGAAGTTCTTTCGCGCCGAACGAAGAAAGTGCCAGCTTTGCAAGGAAAGGTGGTTGCTAACTTGTTTTTTGAACCCTCGACCAGAACTCGCAGCAGTTTTGAACTAGCTGCCAAGCGCCTATCTGCAGATACTCTCAACTTTGCGCCGGGTACCTCTTCCCTGAGTAAAGGCGAAACAATTCTAGATACGGCAAAGACTTATCTGGCAATGGGTGCAGACATTATGGTGATTCGCCACAAACAGGCGGGAGTTCCTCAGACGATCGCCGCTGAGATGGATCGCCAAGAAGCAAAAGTAAGCGTGCTTAATGCTGGTGACGGACAGCACGAACATCCTTCCCAAGCTTTGCTCGATTTATTTACTGTTTGTACTTTATTAGACTCAGATCATCCTCGGCTAGAATTACTGGCAGGAAAAAAAATTGCCATTGTGGGAGATATCCTCCACTCACGGGTGGCAAGATCTAATATTTGGAGTCTGACGGCTGCTGGTGCAGAAGTAAATCTAGCAGGACCTCCGACCTTATTACCCAAGCTATTTGCAGATATTATTCAAGACGAGCGACAAGGAAAATTACTGCTTCACTGGCAAGTTGAACCAGCATTACAAAATGCAGACTTTGTGATGACTTTGCGCCTGCAAAAAGAACGTATGACACAAAATTTATTGCCTAGCCTGCGAGAATATCACCAGCATTATGGTATTACTCGCGATCGCCTAAAACTATGTCGATCAAATGTTAAAGTACTACATCCTGGTCCTGTTAATCGAGGTGTGGAAATCAGTTCGGACTTAATGGACGACTCTCGGTTGAGCTTAATTTCCCAACAAGTTACCAGCGGTGTAGCCGTGCGTATGGCACTGCTGTATCTGATCGCTAGCAGCAAAGAGTAAGCTGATCGACTGTTGCGTTTTAAAAGTTGACTAATGCTAACTTTATCCCCTGCTGTTCCCTATTCCCTGTTTTCTTTGAACTAATAGTCAGTTTAAGCGCAGCTTCATAGAAAATTGATATAAGTTGTTTGCCAACAAGCAATTTTAAGGATAGCAAGGTCAACTTTACATGAAATACATAAACTACTACCCTGCTAGCTTTAAATTAGCTTCATAAAGTTCATTGGCTGATAAATAGGTGAAAGCCTTTCTTCAATAGACATATGGCTATTTATTACCGAACTTATGCGGCAAAAAAAATTAAAGAGGTTATGAAGATGTTGAATTTTATTAGCAAAAGTCTTTTCAAATCTTTATAAGATACGTAAAAATATCAATGTAGTTATTCATCAAGTAGTCTTCAATTCAGTATTTACCCGGATCTTAATCAGTATTTTCATTGATTTAAATTAATGAAAAATTAAGCAACTACCAATAAAATTCAGGTACTGTGAAAAACCTAAAGATTACAAAAAGCTAGCTTATTTGTAACTAAAATAACAGTCTCACAAATAAGCTGACAATTACAAACAAGCACTCTAGTCTTAGCATCACTGGTTGAAATTCAAATAATATATGAGGATGAGAAGAATGAATAAAAAATTTTTAGCATGCTTTTATCTGTCTACTGCGGCAATCGTCCTTGGTCTGATCTCCCCATCCTTTTCGACTGGTTCTAATAACTCTAGTAAATTAGAATCAGATTCACTAGGAAATAATCATTTAGAGCTATGGGGTGAATTTTCTCACGATTTTGGACATTGTCAGACAGCTCAGCAAGACTACAGTTCTGATGTAGAGCAAAAATTAGCCGAATCTACTAATAATTTCTACCTCAGCTCTAATTCACTGCAACAGTTTATTGGCAATTCGATTGATAACGTCAAAGTCGAGAAGGTGCAGGATAATAGCCTACATATTTGCCCCCACAACTAAGTTGTTTTTGCTGGATAACTTCCAGCTTTTTTTTAATATCTTATTTAAATAATCTTAAATACTGTTTCGGGCTACTGTCCGCGATCGCCACAAGGTTAAGAAGATATTTATAAAATACTATACAACTGTATAGTTAAAATACCGATCAGAGGAGCTCCACCTTACCCAATACGCTTTGGTCAAGAAAACTTTCTGGTTGAGACACCAGAAGGAATCTTAAAGCATAAAAAGCAAAAAAGGTTACCTAGTAACAATAATTTAAGCAAAGTTATGGTATTGCTTATATAAGACTGTTATCGACCTTAGCTATTGAGAAATAGCTTAACAACTTTTTGTTGGGAGGGGTGAATTACTTGAAGAATAATAAAAAAGTAGCTCTTGGATTTGATTATAGTTGGGAAAATATTCTTAGTTACGCAAATATCGCATTAATTTTATCTGTACTCATCTTTTTGTTAACGCAGATCTATATATTGATAAATTTAGATATATTGAATCCTCGTTATTGTCATTTGAATTTATAACAATCTGTGGAGGGTTATCAACTTTAACCGCAACATTTTCGTGGTGAGAAGGTATTAGCTATTCGGTTAGAAAAATTATCGGTTGAGGCAACCAGGAGAGGCAGAGGGAGAAGAAAAAACCCGATCCGAGCAGTATTGCCAGGGATAGAATTTTTTCCCTGTCTCCTTCCACCTGGCTTTTTAGGAATAACTATTTGTAGTAACAAAAAATGAAATTGATATTACGCACTTGCTTCCAATTTGGCTTGGTTAAGCTTAAGGTAGTCAATCGAGCTTTTGCCAGTTGACACCTCAATACCGATGATCGCCATGTTGTTGTCTTCGTTAGGCTTATATTCGGCTTCGTAGCTGCTGAGTTTGTCTCCGAGATAAGTGGTTTGGACTTCGCCATTGAGGTAGTTGTTGTCAGCGTTAGCCGTATCAATTTGTTGGTAATAGAGCACCATATTTTTGAGATTGTGGTCTTTTTCCCGCAAACCGATGCCGGTCAGCACGCAACCCTCAGGAATCTCTCCAATGCGCTCGTAATCGCCTGCATTGAAGGTTGTGCGATCGCCTTGGACTTCCCACTTCCGCTCGTTGGTAGCAAGATTGACTACGCAGACGGCAATGCGGCTAAATTTACTTTTTTTCCCGTTTTTACCTTGTTTCTTAATGCGACCTCCAAAACCAACGATCGCATATCCCTCATTAGCTTTGTAGGTCTGTTCTGAGGAGCCTCCGGTCTTGACTTCTTGATCCTCATAATCGGACCAGGTTAGGGTCGTCGTTGTCGAGGAGTCGTCTTCCTCTAAAGGAGCGCGATAGAGTTTGAGGCGATCGATCTTTCCTTTCTTGCCACCGCTGTACCCGACACCAATACCCACGATCGCTTTACCCTCGCTGCCATCGGGTTGAAAATCAGACTCGTAGCTGCTATTAGGACTCGTTGCTTCCTGTTGACGGTTGAAAGCTTTTGATTGTACCTCAGTGTCGAGATAGTTGTTTGTAGAGCTAGTAGGTGTTAGTTCTTGGTAGTAAAGCACCATTGATTTGAAATCGTTTTTGTGTCCCGACAAACCAATGCCCGTCAGCACGCACCCATCTGGGACCTCGCCGAGAGTTTCGTATTCGTTTTGGTTAAAGGTCTCCTGGTCTCCAAATACCCGCCACTCGCGCTCGCTTGTAGATAGGTTGAGCAGGCGCACGGCAATGCGAGAGAAGTTACCGTCTTTAACATCACCCCCGAAACCAACTACCACGTAGCCATCCTGCGGCTCCATTTCTAACTCTGTATTGTAGTTATCGTTTTTGGCCCAGATTTCGTAATTACCGTTTGTAAGCGCGGTAGTATTGGGATTCGTCCCCGCATCGAGAACGGCTTGGATGGCAGCGTCGATTTCATCCTTGCGATCGTCATTATTCTCCACCAACTCAGAAATCCGCTTCAGGGAATTGGAAGTAAAGTCAACGAGGGCGAAATTGCCAGGGACGGATTCAGCCCAGGCATCGAAACCATCCACCAAATTTCCAGGGGTGCCGCCGATGCACCAAAACTCGCCGTTGGATTGGCTGTTCGATTGGGAGTAGTCGGTTTGGTTAGAAGCGGAAACCGATCCGGAGTAGGATGCGTAGTTTGCTTGTACTGTTGCTTGCGCTTCGGTGGATGTGCTGTAACTGAATTTGGAGACGCTTTGGCTATAGGTCCAGCGACCGCCGAAAACCGCCTCGTAGACGAAGTGAGTACCGTAGGTTTCGACTAACTCGTCGGCATCCATGTTGTAGAGGTCGTTCTTGAAGTCCTCGTCGAGATTCTCCAGCATATCGTCGAGCTTCAGCGTCAATCGGTACGAGTAGGCATAGCCCGATTCTTCAACGTGATAGAAGTAGCTGCTGCTCGTGTAGGACTGCGAGTATTTAGCCGAAACTTCGGCGCTAAAAAGACCGTAGGAACCGGATAGGTTAGCAGAAACCGAGAGCTCGGTGTAGATATCTTCAGTACTTTCGCAAGTGCTGGTCTTTTGGTCGGCTTCGTAGAGGCGAGCGACGGTTATCGCACTTTTAGGGTAGAGATAGGTTCCGTCGCCGCTGCCAGTATCATAAATCTCGATTTCAGTATCGGCGTCGGGGAAAGAAAACAGTTGCTGGCTGGTATTGACCGAGCTACCGCGAGCGTAGTACCCGTAAATGTCATAGGTACAACCAAGATATTCTATGCCGGTTAGAATTTGGCCCATGTTTTTCCTCCCAGAATAAACTTAACATTATGAGCTTTCTAATTAGCGCTCATGTTGAATAATAACACAAGCAAAGTAAAACCCTGTCCCTGGGAAGGAAATTGGTAGAAAAACAAATGAGCACCATAATGGCGCTCATTAAACTTTCCTTTCTGTAGTATTGGCAGTGAGATTACTTAGTTTCAGAGAATTCCGCATCAATTACGTCATCGCCACCAGAGGAGGTGCCAGCAGTACCCGTACCATCTGCACTATCTTCAGAACCACCAGGAGCAGTTTGGGCATCGCCAGTTTGCTGATAGACGCTGCTACCGATGCTGTAAAGGGTTTGTTGTAGTTCAGGCATCAAGGTTTTAATGCTTTCGTCATCTTCCTTAGCAACAGCATCCTTGAGGTCTTTGATTAAACCTTCTGCTTTGTTCTTGTCAGCATCAGGAATTTTATCGCCAAGTTCCTTGATTTGCTTTTCAGCTTGATATAGTAGAGAATCTGCCTGGTTCTTGCGATCAATTTTCTCCCGACGTTCCTTATCAGCGCTAGAGTACTTCTCTGCTTCTTTGACCATCCTGTCCACTTCTGAGTCAGGCAGAGTAGAAGCACCAGTTATGCTGATAGATTGTTCTTTACCAGTACCCTTATCTTTAGCAGTTACATTGAGGATACCGTTAGCATCAATATCAAAGGTAACTTCGATTTGAGGAACGCCACGGGGTGCGGGAGGAATACCATCGAGGCGGAAGGTTCCTAAACTCTTGTTATCTGATGACATTTCCCGTTCTCCCTGGAGAACGTGGATTTCTACGTTAGTTTGACCGTCAACAGCAGTAGAGAAAACTTCTGACTTCTTGGTAGGAATTGTGGTGTTGCGGGGAATAATTTTAGTCATTACGCCGCCCAAGGTTTCCACACCTAGAGACAGGGGAGTAACGTCTAGCAGCAAGATATCTTTAACTTCACCAGCAAGGACACCACCTTGAATTGCTGCACCCACTGCTACTACTTCATCAGGGTTAACCCCTTGGCAAGCAGCTTTACCGATCGTCCGCTTAACTAGTTCCTGAACAGCAGGAATACGGGTGGAACCACCAACTAAGACTACTTCATCGATCGCGCTCTTAGCGATTTTAGCATCCCGCATAGCATTTTCTACAGGAATGCGACAGCGATCGATCAGGTCAGAACAAAGTTCTTCAAATTTCGCCCTGGTCAGACTCATATCCAAGTGCTTGGGACCTTCCTGAGTAGCGGTGATGAAGGGCAAGTTAATTTCTGTTTGGGTAACGCTAGAAAGTTCGATTTTAGCTTTTTCAGCAGCTTCTGTTAGACGCTGTAGCGCTTGATTATCTTTGCGTAGGTCCATACCTTCCTTTTTCTGGAAGTCTTGCGCTAAGTAATCAACAATTTTCTTATCGAAGTCGTCACCGCCTAAGTGAGTATCGCCAGAGGTAGCTAGTACTTCAAACACCCCGTCGCCTACTTCCAAAATAGAAACGTCGAAGGTTCCGCCACCCAAGTCAAACACGAGGATAGTTTCGTTGCTTTTTTTATCTAACCCATAATCTAGAGAGGCAGCGGTAGTTTCGTTAATAAATGTCTCTTATACACAAATCACAACCCACGAGACCAGCCGCCTAAACTCG
>JBFRWL010000447.1:0-7582 GCA_051439565.1 Prochloraceae cyanobacterium | reverse complement strand
TGACAATTCTTTATTGTTTGAATGGCTTTGCGTCGTTCATGCATATTGCGCATTCTTTGTGAGAGGAGGATGTATCAGTCTATCGCTTTTTCTATGATGCTTTAGAGGCAATTAATCACGTCCTTTTGACAGTCGAAGAAGGGGTAAAGATTGCCTTAAAAATAGGAGAAGTTAACTATAAAGTGATGGAGCTATTGAGTATGGGTCACACCAATACCTATGGGCATCCCGTGCCAACTCCTGTTCCCCTCAATGCTAAGCAAGGAAAAGCCATTTTAGTATCAGGACACGACATTAAAATCTTAGCTGAACTGTTGGAGCAAACAGTTGATAAGGGCATTAATATCTATACCCACGGAGAACTTTTGCCTGCTCACGGCTATCCCAAATTGAAGCAGAAATATCCCCATCTTTATGGGCATTATGGTACGGGCTGGGTTAAGCAGCAAGAAGAGTTTGATGATTTCCCAGGCAGCATTCTGATGACGACCAACTGTCTGATGCCACCTCACGACGGCTATGAAGACCGCTTGTTTACGACCAGTGTGGTTGGGCATCCGGAATTGGAACACATCCCTGGCATTGAAGGAAAGCACAACTTCCAACCGTTAATTGATAAGGCACTGGAAATGCCTGGATTTACCCAGGATGAACCACCTCGTCAAGTGATGACTGGTTTTGGTCATAATGCTATTTTAGGGGTTGCCGATCGAGTGATTGATGGAGTCAAAAAAGGTCAAATCCGACACTTTTTCTTGGTTGGGGGATGTGACGGGGCAAAACCCGGTCGCAGCTACTACACGGAGTTTGTGGAAAAAGTTCCTCAAGATTGTCTGGTTTTGACGCTAGCCTGTGGTAAGTTTCGCTTTTTCGACCAGTCTTTAGGGGATATTGGTGGCATTCCTCGTCTTTTGGATCTCGGACAGTGTAATGATGCCTATTCGGCTATTCAAGTTACCTTAGCCCTGGCAAAAGCCTTTCAAGTTGGGGTAAATGAGTTGCCCTTATCGTTAATTATCACTTGGTACGAGCAGAAAGCGATCGCCGTTTTACTGACCCTACTGCACTTGGGAATTCAAAATATCCGCCTCGGACCTACCCTACCTTCTTTCCTGTCACCGAATGTGTTTAAGTTGCTCTCGCAAACTTATAACCTCAAACCAATTACTACACCAGATGCGGACTTGGCAGCATGCCTCTCTCGAAAATAGTTTCAATAGACTTCTTAGAGAAGTCAGGCAAGAGGGACAATGATTGACAAATACATCATTGAAAATAATTGCTTGGATACTTTTGCAAGAGGTCTAATGTTGCCAGCATTACTGTGGTAGGATATTACGGCGAAGCTTGATTGGATTTTCCTAATATTAGTAAATCTAAAGCAGAGCGATCGCCTAAAAATACCCACAGTTTTTCCCAGTTAATATTTTTGCCCCCGACAACAGTGACAAATCGCCAGATTAAAAAAAGATTAGTTAATCTTTGCCTACTAAGTCTGATTGTTGTATTTACTAGTCTGGTGTTGTTCCATACAGAACCAGCCTTAGCTAACATTGATGACGATCGCTATGATGGCAATATCTTTGTAGTTTACGCTGGCAATGGCTCTTTAGTACCTCCCCGTTTAACTCTAACTGAGTCGCTGAAGCGTCAAAGACCTGCTATTTTAGTTTTTTATGTCGATGACAATAGCGATTCTAAGCAATTTGCTATTGTTGTCTCTAGAATTCAAGAATACTACGGTCGAGCAGCTAGTATCATCCCGATCGCTGTTGATTCGATTCCAGTTAAATCAAGTTATACTCCTCAAGAACTAGGTTATTATTACCAAGGCGCAATTCCTCAAACGGTCATACTCAACCAAAAGGGCGAAGTCGTATTTGACCAGAAAGGACAAGTCAAATATGAGCTAATTGATGACGCTTTGCGAGAAGTATTTGATTTGCTACCTCGTTCCGAATCTTTGGAATTAAAACGGCGATCATATAATGAATTTAATACAGAATTAGTTGATTAACCTGAAGTTCGGGATAACAAAAACACAGGAATAGTAAGCTGAAAAGGAACTACTCCCCCGTCCCTAAGGTACGGAGGGAGAATGCAGTGCGTTAGAATGTTCAAAAAATAGCGCTACACATCAATTATCATCCAGACGACAGCGTCCTTGGTTTTTAGCTTCAAGACGCTTCTGGCGATCGGCAACTATCTTCGCTAGATTTGCTCTTCCAGTTAGAGCAAGACGCCAGTCAGCCCAAATTTCATAAAGTATATCAACGATCGAGCCGACGATCGGCAACTTGGTAGCCGAATAGACCCAGCCCATACCAAGTGTCTCGTAAACTCGGCGAAAAACCTCGATGTTTGTTATCACCGTACCATCGGGAAGCAAAGCGTGGATTCGACCCATCGCCGTTTCAAAATCGATGCCTCCGTTCTCTTCAGGAGTATAGTTATCGTCGGCAATGTCTACAAATGCTACCAGCCCTCGACCTGCATCCCGTTTGAGCAAAAAGTTGACTTCTCGCAGACACAACGGACACTCGCCATCATACAACAGCTTTATTTTCCAGGATGGAGAGGAGGACAAGGGCTTTACAGCCGTTTCAACTAATTCGTAGGATTGATTGAGCATAAGTAGATCGGTCAAATTAATTAGAAAATGGTTGAGTTAGGGGTCAGGGGTCAGAGGTCAGAGGTAACAACTAACAGCTAACACCTAATATTTTAAGAATGATTAATTGAATTTGGCTGGAATTCTGCCACAATAAACCTATGCTTTACCAACACATCCAATCATTCGATCGCAAAAGACAAAGGATTGAAAACTTATGGGTAAGCAAGAGAACACAAATGGGGAATAGTCGCGAGAATTTAAAATGGCTGTAGCACAAGAAGAGATCGATCTTGTTAACTATATAGAACACGCTCTACTTAATCCCACTGCTACGCCAGAACAAGTAGAACAGTGCTGTCTGCAAGCAGAGCAATTTAATTTTCCTGTGGTTTGCGTATATCCTGCTGCTGTGCGCCAAGCTGCTGAACTTCTGCACGGCAAAGCAGCCAAGGTCTGTACAGTTATTGGTTTTCCTACTGGCGCTACTACCTCCGCAGTCAAGCTTTATGAAGCTGAAGAAGCAGTAGATAATGGAGCAGTTGAACTAGATGTTGTTATTAATCTAGGTTGGTTGAAATCAGGGAACTCGGAGGCTATCTACCAAGAAATTGCCCAAATTTGCCAAGAAACTGGGCAACTGGTTAAGGCAATCTTAGAAACGAGCTTGCTTACAGATGCCGAAAAACGGCTAGCAGCAGAAATATGTATGGATGCTGGCGCTGCTTACTTAAAAACCAGTACCGGCTGGTTTGGCGGTGCTACAGTGGAAGACGTGCGGCTGCTCAGAGAAATTACTAAAGGGCAGATTGGCATCAAAGCCTCTGGAGGGATTCGTACTCTCGAACAAGCAATCAACCTAATTAAAGCTGGTGCAACCAGACTAGGCACTTCTAGGGGTGTAGATTTGGTCGGACAGCGTGATAACCTACTATAAGCGTACAAATACTGATAAGGCGAGGGAAATGGGCAATAATTTGCTCCAGTTCGCTAAATAAAAATAACTAATGAGTCGAACCTATCAAGCCACTGGGATCAATCTCAAAGGGATGCCACTAGGGGAAGCAGATCGTCTGGTGACTATTTTGACATCTGAATTTGGCTTGATCAGGGCAGTAGCACCCGGTGCGAGAAAATATCAATCTAAACTGCGGGGTAGAAGCGAGTTATTTGTTGTCAATCAACTGCTAATTGCTAAAGGGCGATCGCTCGATAAAATTACTCAGGCTGAAACTATTCAAAGCTATGCCGGATTGAGTCGAGATCTCGGTAAGTTAGTAGCCAGTCAGTACTTAGCAGAATTAATTCTTTGCTTTGCTCTGAGCGATCGACCGCAACCAGAACTTTTTGAACTATTTAACGAACACCTACAACGTTTAGAAAAGCTACCTCCTAGTCAAAATTCCCCTTCATCAGCAGCTCTGCTTTTGGCTCATTTAGCTCAAGCTGGCTTTCACTTACTGGTTTTGGCAGGAATCGCGCCTCAAGTTTATAATTGCTGCCTGACTCAAAAACCGATCGTCGCTAATTTTCGCGCTCCTCGCTGGCGAGTAGGATTTAGTTTTGAGGCTGGCGGAGCGATCGACTTATCTACTGGTGAGCTGCAGCCAGAAACAACAGTTACTAATCCCTTCAGCGAAGAAGTTGGACTGCTCAGCAAACAGACTTTACCTAGGCTAAATACTCAATTAGATGCTGTGGAATTAACATTACTACAAAAACTAGGAGGTAAGTCATTACCTCAACAGCCTCTGGTCTTGCCAGTACCAGTAAGTAATTCATCCCAAGCAACTGCCTGGGTAAAAGTAGAGCGAACCCTGCGAGATTACGCGCAATATCATTTTGCTCGTCCCATTCGCTCTGCGCTTTTAGTCGATACTTTATCTCCCCAGAAATTTTCTCGACCAGACTTACTTAACTAAATTTAATAAAGGTAACGATAAAAACACGAATGCAATTATTTCAACAAGAATCTGACGAGAATATAGAAGCTCCCTCAGATCAACCAGATCCTCTCTCTTCTCTCAAAGACCAGATAGCAGATGATTCTATGAAACCAAACTCTCCTTCAGCGCCAAGTAACGGGTTTATCCCTGTGCTGAAAAATAGACGCTTCCTCCTTCTTTGGAGCGGTCAAGTATTTTCTCAGCTGGCAGATAAAATTTATTTAGTGCTGATGATTGCCATCATTGCCAATCGCTTTCAAGGCATAGATAAAACGATCGTCGATCCAGACTCGGCAATTATGATTGCCTTTACCATCCCGGCGGTGTTATTTGGTTCTCTAGCAGGAGTTTATGTAAATCGCTGGTCAAAAAAAACCGTACTGACGAGTACCAACTTGCTGCGAGGTGTCTTCGTCTTAGCAATACCTTGGTTGTTATGGCTATCTCAGGATCGAACTGCCTTAATTGACCTACCTATGGGATTTTGGATTCTGTTGACAGTAACTTTTATAGTTTCCACCTTAACCCAGTTTTTTGCCCCCGCCGAACAAGCAGTGATTCCTCTAATTGTTAAGCGTTCTCATCTGCTCCCGGCAAATTCCCTATACACCACAACTATGATGGCATCCTTAATTGTCGGGTTTGCTGTAGGGGAGCCAATATTAACCTTAGCAGAGGGACTAGTTAGTCCTTTATCCTGGAATTTCGGCAAAGAATTGGTAGTGGGTGGTTCTTACATAATGGCTGGGTTACTGCTGCTATTGGTGAGGACGGGAGAAACTAAAGAACAACGCAAACAAGAAAAACCACACGTTTTCCAAGATATCTGGGATGGCATTCGCTATCTGGGAAAAAATCACCGCGTCCGCAATGCTTTGATTAAATTAATCATCTTGTTTTCTGTCTTTGCCACTTTGCCTGTTTTAGCAGTGCGTTTGGCAGACAAAATTCCAGATATGAGACCGGAACAGTTTGGTCGTTTAATAGCTGCTGGCGGTGTAGGAATAGGTTGTGTGGCCACAATATTGGGTTCTTTGGGTCAGAGATTTTCTCACACTCAACTCAGTATCTGCGGTTTACTGGGAGTAGCCGCTTCCTTAATAGGTTTGTCCCTATCAACGCAGCAACAATGGTTAGCACTTTTGATGACAACCTTTTTGGGAGGATTTGCGGCTTTGGTAATCGTGCCAATGCAAACTACAATTCAAGCAGAAACCCCCTCAGATATGCGGGGCAAAGTTTTTGGCTTGCAAAACAATGCGATCAATATTGCTCTGTCTTTGCCCTTAGCTTTAGCAGGAAGAGCAGAAAGATTTTTGGGGCTAAGACTAACCTTTCTCGGTCTAGCTGGGATTGTTCTAGTCGGAGGTATCTCAATCTGGTATATTTCTCGCGGTAGAGACACTAAAGTTGACAAATCAAGTCGTTAATTTTCTTCTATTAGTAATAATAATAATCTGTAACAAACTAATAAACTCTGATAATAAACTTTAACTTAGATATCTGAATGCATATAGCTTGGCTGGGAAAAAAATCACCTTTTTGTGGTAATGTTACCTATGGTCGAGAAATTACTAATGCTTTGCTAGAGCGGCAAAATAAGGTCAGCTTTCTCCACTTTGCCCAAGAAGAATCAACTGGTTCTGGCTGGCCCGATTGTCCAGAAGTCTTTCTTCCTTTTTTATATAAATCACAAGTATATACTATTCCGACCTGGAAATCGAGTAAAGTGCTGATGCGATCGCTCAAGAAACTTAAACCCGATCTAGTACACGCGTCCTTGACTCTCTCTCCCCTAGATTTCCGCTTGCCAGAAATCTGTGAGGAACTGAATTTGCCCTTAGTAGCAACTTTTCATCCTGCTTTTGACAGCAAACTGCGCAATCTAAGCTCCAGTACCCAATTTCTCACCTATCAACTTTACGCGCCTTTTCTGGCTCATTACGATCGGGTAATCGTCTTCTCCCGCCTGCAAAGAGATTTACTTGTTAAACTAGGAGTCAACAAAAAGAAACTAGCCGTGATTCCTAATGGAGTGGATGAAAAGAAATATTCTCCTGGATATTCCCATTTTCGAGCGCAGTTCGGCTCTAAACGCCTGTTTGTCTACCAAGGGCGCATTTCCACCGAAAAAAATATAGAAGCTTTGCTCAAGGCTTGGAAGCATTGCAATATGGGTTCTGATTGTAAATTGGTCATCGTTGGCGATGGCCCGCTGACAGATTCTTTGAAACCCTTTTATGGCAAAGATTATGGCATAATTTGGCTGGGATTTATTGCCGACGAACGACAGCGCATTGATATTCTGCGAGCTGCTGACGTGTTTATTCTGCCCTCTTTAGTCGAGGGGCTATCTCTCTCCCTGCTAGAAGCTATGTCTTGCGGTGTTGCTTGTATAGCCACCGATGCAGGTGCTGACGGTGAAGTACTCGAACAAGGAGCAGGAGTGATTCTCAATACTCAGGGCGTTACTACCCAATTAAAAACCTTACTGCCTCTGTTTCGAGATCAGCCAGAATTAACTAAACTTTTGGGAGCAAAAGGACGAAAACGTGTTTTAGAGCGCTATACTTTGGTTCGCAATATTACCCAGCTACAGCAGCTTTATGCAGAAGCGATCGAGAGGGAGCAATCTCCTCAGCTCAGTGGTTTATCCTAATTTAAGCCAAGAAGATAATGACTATTGCCCGGACGATTTGCCTCGGATTCCTTGCGGTTATAATTGTGGGAACTCTGTTACTGATGATGCCATTTTCTACCAGCACAGGTACTTGGAATAATCCGCTGGTGGCTTTATTTACTTCTACCTCTGCTGTCTGCGTGACTGGTTTAATTGTTGTTGATACAGGTAGCTATTTTTCCTTCTGGGGACAGCTAATTATACTCTTGCTTATACAGGTAGGAGGGTTAGGCTATATGAGCATTAACACCTTCCTGTTGTTGTTACTCGGACGCAGGTTTGACCTTAGACAAAAATTGGCAATCCATGAATCCTTCGATCGCCCCTTTTTACAAGGAAGCCGCA
>JBFRWL010000446.1:0-5853 GCA_051439565.1 Prochloraceae cyanobacterium | reverse complement strand
GTCCCAGAGATATAAACGTCAACTCCTAGATTTCCACCCGCATTGATTCCCGACAACACCCACTTGACATTTTCATTTATTTGTGTTAAAGCTATTCTAGTACAATCGGCAGGGGTGCCGCCTACCGCATATTCGCGCTCGGAGCGACGCTGAAGTTGAATAGGTTGAGAAGTTGTCACTTTATGTCCGCAACCCGATAGATGTTCTTGGGGAGCGACAATAATACCTTTACCGTCTACGGCTTGATGCAGTGCGCGAATTCCAGGAGCATCTATTCCGTCGTCATTGGTTAAAATTAGGCTCATAAATTTTTACTTGGGTAGTAGAAGAAATAGATATACTAAAGCAAGTCTGGGACTAAAATTTTATCAATGCAGGATATAAAAGTACAGTTAACCCAAGAACTGGCTGATATTGAGTGGAATTCCTTAATTCCGCACGCTCAAAGGGATGCCTTGATCGTAGTAAGTAAATCCCTCAACTTGGTAGAAGTAGGAGTAGCTATTGCAGCAGACGATGTTATCTCAATTCAAGATTGGATTAGTCAAGGACTAATTCACAAACCCTCTTCTGAGGAACTAAGTAGCTGGAATGCTGACCCCAATAAAAAATTTAGCACTTTAATCGTGCAACCTTTCGTTATAGTAACTGGAGCGAAAACTTAAAGGTTAGCATTTCACTCACCAGGTCTTTTGTTTTCTTGATTTCAAGCTCGTGCCTTTAGAGAGGGGTGGTTTGAGCCCTTAATTTTTAATTAATTGATTTTGAGTTCGAAGCGAAGCGAGGTAACTTTCCGAGCAATTTTTTTATTTTTAACTATAAAGCTTAAATCTTTTTCCTGGATTAGCCAAAGCCTTATTTGACGACTTAGATTGTATTATATGTGACACGGGCATAAAAATATCCATGTCGTCTTTCCTTCCCAAACTGAAGTTACGGGTTGTCCAGATTCTCGTGAGGTTATTGTGAACAAAATTGATTGTCTACTGCAATCTTTTCAATACTTTGGTGTGAATCTGGGGACGGTTCGAATTGAACGGCTTTTGGCAAATTTGGACAACCCACACCAACGCGTGCCGATAATTCACGTGGGGGGAACTAATGGAAAAGGTTCAGTTTGTGCCTACCTATCCTCTATCCTTACCCAAGCAGGCTATCGGGTAGGACGCTATACTTCGCCTCATCTGATAGATTGGACAGAAAGGATCTCTATTAACGAACAACCGATTTCTAGTGCAGTGTTAGAAGCAATACTGCAACAAATACAACAGGCGATCGAGCCAGAAAAAGAAAGTCCGACTCTGTTTGAGGTGATTACTGCTGCGGCTTGGTTATATTTTGCCCAGCAGAAGGTAGATTTGGCAGTGATGGAAGTAGGATTAGGGGGAAGGTTAGATGCAACTAATGTTTGCTCTAGTTCTCTTGTGAGTATTATTACTTCCATTAGTCGGGAACACTGGCAAAGACTTGGTCCTACTCTAGCTAATATCGCCGCAGAAAAAGCTGGTATCCTGAAAACTGGCTGTCCGGCTGTTGTTGGTCAATTACCGCTCGAAGCAAAAACAGTCATTGCTGCGAGGATTGAGCGCTTAAATTGTCCGGCTGTTTGGGTAGAACCAGCTATTGAAGCCAAGAGACAGGAGCAAAGATGGGCAGTATATGAAGGGATTGAGTATCCTTTGCCGTTACTAGGGGAAGTTCAGTTAATGAATTCGGCGCTAGCGATCGCCGCGATCAAAATTTTGCAACAACAAGGTTGGCAAGTACCCCTGCAAGCAATCCAAACAGGAATGACAAAAACTCGCTGGCTGGGACGCTTGCAATGGACCAGTTGGAACGATCGCCCTCTACTTATTGACGGGGCTCACAATCACTCCTCAGCCGAAGCACTACGTCAATATATAGATACTCTCCACAAACCCGTTGATTGGGTAATCGGCATCATGGCAAGTAAAGATCATGCTGCCATCTTTGAAGCTTTACTGCGACCTGGCGATCGACTTTATCTAGTCCCAGTACCGGATGAAAACACAGCCGCACCAGAAGCATTGGCAGAAATAGCCAAAAACATCTGCCCTAACTTGAAAGATTGTCAAACTTTTTCCGAACTTTTTAGTGCTTTACAATTAGCAATTACCAACGTAAATAAGACACAAAGACTGGTGGTTTTGTGCGGTTCCCTTTATTTGGTCGGATATTTTCTTTCGCAAAGATGAATTTTATTTTTTTTTCTAAGTTAGTACCGCTATTTTTATATCCCTTAGGACTAACTTGTATATTGTTAATTGTAACTTTGCTGCTATTGCGCAAATATGCCTGGGGATTACCCTCGCTGTCGATCGCTGTAGCATTGCTAGTTTTGTGCTTCGCCAGTAATGGCTGGGTAAGTAATTTTTTGGCGCGTTCCCTAGAGTGGCAAAATATTCCCCCAGTAGAAATTACTCCAGCAGAGGCAATTGTGCTTCTAGGAGGTGCAACTAAATCTGCTTCTTTTCCCCGACCAATGGTTGATATTTCCGAAGAGGGCGATCGCATTATTTATGCTGCCAAATTATATCAGGACGCTAAAGCTCCTCTAATTATTGCTGCTGGCGGTCGTATTGCTTGGAGAGGTGGCGGACAACCAGAGTCAGCAGATATGGCACAATTGCTAGGATTGATGGGCGTTCCCCTTGAGGCGATCGTTCAAGAGCCAAATTCCCTCAATACCTATCAAAATGCGGTTAACGTGCGACAAATTTTAGCAGACAGAGAGATTAATCGAGTGTTGTTAGTAACATCTGCTATGCACATGCCGCGATCGCTAATGATTTTTCAACGTCAGGGAATAGAAGCCATTCCCGCACCCACAGACTTTTTAGTCAGTCAACAAGACTTAGAAGAACTTACTAGCAGTACCCAGGCAATGATTCTCAATCTTTTACCAGATGCTAGACACCTGGAGACAACTACTAAGGCAATTAAAGAATATCTCGGTATAGTCGTTTATCGTCTCCGAGGTTGGTTGTAATATCAATTTCGTTGAAGATTGTTACACTTCGGTTAGGAAAGGGAACAGCTCATCTGGCGATAGATTTTCCTGACGCTGGGTAAGGAAGAGTAAAATATATATACAGCACGAATACACAACTCAAACCAGAATGGAAACTTCACAACTGAAAAAAGAAGTAGAAATAATCAGTTCGCGCCTGGGTAAAACCCAGGACTATCTTTGACCTGCCTGCTCAGAGGGCTAAAATAAAAGACCTAGAACAATTAGCAGCACAACCGGATTTTTGGGATAATCCAGAAACTGCCCAAAATACGCTTCAACAACTCAATGACATCAATGACAACCTCAAGCAGTACCAGCAGTGGGAAACTAAGCTAGAAGATACTAAAGCTATCTCGGAACTGCTAGAACTAGAAGAAGACGACACCCTTTTAGAAGAAGCCCAAACTAATCTAACTCAACTTAAACAGGAACTCGATCGCTGGGAGTTACGACAGTTACTATCTGGTACCTACGACGCTAAAGGAGCCATATTAACTATCAATGCTGGTGCTGGCGGGACAGATGCTCAAGACTGGGCAGAAATGCTACTGCGGATGTATACTCGTTGGGGAGAAAAACAGGGCTATAAAGTCCATTTAGAAGAAATATCCCAGGGAGATGAAGCTGGGATTAAGTCAGCAACTCTAGAAATTGACGGTCGCTACGCTTTTGGCTATCTCAAAGCTGAAAAAGGTACTCACCGACTGGTAAGAATTTCCCCATTTAACGCTAATGGCAAGCGACAAACTAGCTTTGCTGGCGTAGAAGTTATGCCCGCTTTAGGTGATGATGCTATTAACGTAGAAATACCAGAGAAAGACTTAGAAATTTCTACCTCTCGCGCAGGCGGTAAAGGCGGGCAAAACGTCAACAAAGTAGAGACAGCAGTGCGCATTGTCCACATTCCCACAGGTCTGGCGGTACGCTGTACCGAGGAGCGATCGCAACTGCAAAACAAAGAAAAAGCCCTCGTCATTCTCAAAGCTAAATTATTGGTAATTGCTGAGGAACAAAGAGCTAAAGAAATCGCTGAAATTAGAGGAGATATGGTAGAAGCTGCCTGGGGAAACCAAATTCGCAACTACGTTTTCCATCCTTACCAAATGGTCAAGGATCTCCGTACCAATGTAGAAACTAGTGCAGTTAGTGAAGTTCTAGATGGAGATCTCGATCCATTTATAGAAGCATACCTGCGTCAGGAAACGTCGGTTTAGTAATCAAGAGCAATCATCAATTGAGAGGCATAGGTAAGGGTAGGAAGTGTGGCAATATAGGAAAATATTTTGACTTTTTCATCTTGACTTATTTATGATGCTTTCTCAGTGGGAATGCTTGCTCAAAAATTTAGGAGAATGGCAGGGGTCATTTACCTACTTCTCGCCTCAAGGAGAGGAGTTGGAAGATACTCCTACTATAGTTTGTTTAGAGGTTCTGGAGAATAAAGCTATTCGTCAGATTGTCCGCTACCTGCCAAGCGATCAGCCTCTCCAGGAAAAAGTTTTAGAATATAGTTCCCTCAACACAAGTATTCTATTCTTTGACAATGGTGCCTTCTCTCAAGGTTCCCTGCAATGGGGACCATTGCAAGAATTTGGAGCCGAATTTAGCTTCATTGAAGGTCAAAGTCGCCTGCGCGTAATACAGCTTTTTAATAAAGAAGAACTTGGCGATCGCTTAGAGCCTGAGCGTAGTCGAGATTGCTTCACCCTCATCCGAGAAAAATTGGCAGGGACAAATGCAACTCCAAGACCTCCTCTCACTCTAACTCAGCTATTAGGAGAATGGCAGGGAAAAGCAGTTACTATCTATCCAGATTTGAGAACCCCCGATAGATTTGCTACTCATCTCCAGTTACATCTTCAAGGCGATTGTCAATTGTCGCAAAAATTAACTTTAGGGAGTGGAAGTTCAGTTCGCACTATCTCTTCTGTTGCCAGGATCGATGGTTCTATTCTTCATTTCGAGAGCAGTGATTTTCCTGTACAAATTTTGTTGCTACCAGATGGAGCATCTTGTAACTTTCCCGTGCAAATCAAACCAGGTAAAGCTTTCTTTTTAGAGGCTGGTTGGTTAATTACACCCCTGAGACGACAGCGGCTAATTCGCAGCTATAGTTCTCAAGGAGAATGGCTCAGTTTGACTTTAGTCGAAGAAGAAAAGATTTCTTGAAACTGCAAATTTAGCAATGCTTCGCGGGAATCCTAGGCCCTGTAGGCGATAGCATCAAGCGTAGATGAAAGCGAAGGAGATTGTCGTTAAAAATATTTTAACAGCAAACAAATATGTGTTAAAAGGCTCTCATGAGAAAGGTAGTAAAAGTCAGACTGTATCCAACCCCAGCACAACAACACACCCTGGCTAAAGCATTTGGGAGTTGTAGATGGCTATGGAATTATTGTCTAGCCGAGAATAACCGCATCTACAAAGAGACTGGGAAAGGAGTGTCTGCTATTACTATGAAAAAGTGAAAAATGCTCTTTATTTACCCAAGATTGGAGAAATTAAAGCTAAGATTCATCGACAATTTGACGGAGAACTAAAGACGGTAACTATTACTAAAACTAAGACGGAAAAATATTACGCATCTTGGCATGGTTCAAAAATGTCGAAAAATGGGTGACAAAACAGCAGAAATTCTGCCAGCAGTCAAACACTGCAAGCATAATACAAAGAACAGAATTAAATTAGAGATTTAAGCGACGAGTGCAGATTTTTAAAATCGTCCAAATCCTAATAATTTTAACCAGTGGGGCTGTTTTTCTCCTGTTAATAATTCGGCAGGACTTTTACCCACTTGATCGCTACATTCACTACGCATA
>JBFRWL010000445.1:0-9465 GCA_051439565.1 Prochloraceae cyanobacterium | reverse complement strand
ATCTTACACTTATCTATGCCTACTTACCAATGACATTAGGTGTAAATCTGGCTTATTATCTTCCTGCTACTATTACTGAAGCTGGAGAAATTTTACCTACGCTCGCCCGGAGTTTGGGTTTAAGTGGCACTGATTTACCAAGCTTAACTTGGAGTATAGATGTTGCTAACTTTTTGCAAGGTTCAACATTATTATCGGTTTTTGTCTTAAGCATTTTTCTCTTAATCAAAATTAGCCAACGTTCTGTGTTTAGGAATCTCTCTCATCTGGGATTGATGAGTGTATTTACTCTACTTTTTTTTCAACTCATGTTTTAAAATCACCTGAATGAGAGCCAGGGCTATTTCATTCTAAAAATGTCCAAAATGCGGTCGCCGTAGGCGCACCTTCGGTGAGCGAAATCATACTTGCATTTTCGTTCAGCCTGAGCCATGTTGTTAAACCCTCTTTCTACTAAATATGCAGTGACTAAAGTTATGTTTAATCGTTGCTTGTACGATTTCAACCAGTCTCCTATCGCTAAGAACCCTTGATTTCCTGCTGCTACCGCTAGAGTGAACAAAGCTAGACATAGCTGTAGAGAGTGTCTGGTTCCTTGTTTTCTTCTGCGGTCTGGTAAGCCAGCAAATACTTCCACGAGCGCGATTTCAGCCATATTTAATTAAGTATCTCTAATTTAGCACGATAATCATAGCATTTAGAATGAAATAGCCCTGGTAGTAGATGAATGTGATCTTTATGTGTAAGGGTTCAGAAAAATAACTGAACTATCAACTATTAACGACGAATAATCTACACGCAAATTATCTCTTTAGATTGACTCGCTCAATAAAACTTTTATACCTCTAGATAGATTCTAACAATAATTTACCTTGCTAATCTAGATACTGTAATGACTTAGCGGTTAACAAATTAACAACTAAGTATTGCAGTAATTTAATGTCTTTGCAGACAATTAATAGGATAAAAAAACTACAAACCAGAGTTTGCAGGAGAAAAACAATATGGCTACTAGCACTGAATCAAAACAAGCATATCAAGAGAAAGTAAAGGCTCAAATAGATAAAATAAATGCTCAAATTGATGAATTAAAAGCTAAAGCAGACCAAGCTAAAGCCGATGCATCAGTTAAGTATAATAGCCAAATGGAAGAACTTTATGCCAAGCGCGATGCTGCGCAAGCTAAGTTACAGGAATTACAGCAAGCTGGTGAAGAAGCTTGGGAAGAAATAAAAAGTGGTTTTGAATCGGCTTGGAACGAATTGAATAGTGCTTTTGAAAGTGCTAGTAAAAAGTTTCAGTAAAAATGACTTCGGGGTGAACTATCTTTCACCCCATCCAATCAAAACAAATTTCACTTCAAGGAAAAATTATATGACGACTGATTTTGACATTATCAGAAACCAAGACATCTTGGCACCTGTTGTTTTTCGCTCTTATTTTAATGA
Source organism: Prochloraceae cyanobacterium (assembly GCA_051439565.1). Classification (GTDB taxonomy): domain Bacteria; phylum Cyanobacteriota; class Cyanobacteriia; order Cyanobacteriales; family JBFRWL01; genus JBFRWL01. The sequence continues at coordinate 8,017 of JBFRWL010000445.1, read as the reverse complement.
CTTTAGAAATCTTGATTCTACTCAAGCATGGTCATTATTTTTTACAGCAGGTAGAGAAGATAAAGCATTGGGATTTAACCTGGAATTAGGAAGATTTTTCACCAGTGTTTTGATTGCCATTGCAGTGACGGGAATTGCTTGGTGGTGGTTTTTCAATAACTTTTTCACCCCAGGACAGTTCTAAAGACAGAAGATGCTGCTTCTTCTGTGCAAAAAGCCACCGATGATGCTACCGATAAAGTAAAAAGCTTCTTAAAACACTAAGCAATTAATTCACGGCAATAAAACCGTAATTAAACTTCGATCGGGTTTAAGATCGACAATATTCTCTCGCTCGAAGTGTCTCAAATCAATGCTAAAAAAGGAGGTTAAACTATGGCAACCAAGATCGAGACTAACACTCAAACTAACTTAGACACTAAGGTCGCTGTCGAACAGCAAAATCATCTCGTTATTGCTGAAGGTCTTTTTGGTATCTTAGCAGACACCTATACCCTATACATGAAGACCCAAAAATTTCACTGGAATGTAACCGGAGCCTTATTTTATGCCGTCCACTCTTTGACCGAACAACAATACAAAGAGATGGCATCTGCTATCGATGAAATTGCCGAACGGATTCGCGCAATTGGATTTCCAGCTCCAGGTTCTTATAGCGAATTTATGCAACTTTCTTCTATATCTGAAACTCAGGATATTCCCACTGCTCATAATATGATTTTGCAGTTAGTTAAAGGGAACGAAGCTATTGTTCGCTATGCTAAAGAGATTGTGCAACAAGCAGAAGAAGCTAACGATGTTGCTACAGCGGACTTACTTACTCAAAGAATAGCAGTTCACCAGAAAAATGTCTGGATGCTTCGCAGTTTAATCGGTTAAGTCATCTAGCCCTTCGGGGCTTCAATTCTTTATGTGTTAAACAAAATACTTATCATGTCCAGCAAAAGGCAAAAATTTCCACAAGGTACTTACATTAAGTTCTTGAATGGCGAAACTTATGAAGTAATAAGAGACAACGGTATTTTTGTTAAGACTAGAAATTTGAAAACCGGTCACCTGCGTACCTTTACGTCGATCGAGATTGGCTATCTAAAAAGTTAAACCTCAAATTAAAAAGGAGAAAAAATGGATTTAGTTCGCATCATCTGTGCTATTTTGCTCCCCCCCTTGGGAGTATTTCTGCAAGTGGGATTGGGTCCTCAATTTTGGCTCAATATTCTTTTAACCTTATTAGGTTATGTTCCAGGAATTGTTCATGCTGTCTGGATTATTGCTAGAAGATAAAACCTCAATATCAAGTATTTATCAAAATATTACCCCAAGAAAAACTCCTACTTCAGCTTATGAATAAATTACTAGAAACAGTCATCGACAGTGTAACAGAACTAATAGGTAGTGCAGTCAAAATTTTACCAGCATTACTAATAGCGATGGTTATTATCTTTTTGACTCGCTACTTAGCTCTATTTATCCGCAAATTAGCTACCCAATTAGGACGAAGCACGATCGCCAGTAAATCTTTGCAACTATTATTGTCAAAAACTTGTTATGTAGCTACCTGGGTAGTAGGAGTTTTGATTGCTTGTGTAGTAGCTTTTCCTGGTTTGCGACTCGGAGATATTATTGCTACTCTTGGACTCAGTTCAGTAGCCATTGGTTTTGCTTTTCAAGACATTTTTAAAAACTTTCTGGCTGGGATATTGTTACTAGTACAGCAGCCGTTTCGCATTGGCGACCAAATTATAGTAGGGGAATTTGAAGGCACAGTAGAACGAATTGATATTCGCACCACTAACATTCTTACTTATAGTGGAGAACGAGTTATCTTACCCAATTCCAAAGTATTTACAAGCGCAGTACAAGTAAGGACAGCTTTTAACTATCGCCGAACGGATTTAGCTTTAGGAGTCGATTATAATACCCCTTTACCTAAAGCTGCTCAGATTTTAGAGCAACTTATTTCTAATGTAGAAGGGGTTTTAAGTACACCTAAACCAGAAATAGATTTAGTTGCTTTTGGAGATAGTTCCATTGATTTTATAGTCCGCTATTGGACATTGCCGCAGCAACAAGAAGTACGGCGAACTCAAACCAGAGCTATTGTAAAAATTAAAAAAGCTTTTGACGAGGCTGATATCAATATTCCTTATCCGATTCGTACTCTTTATTTCTACAATCAGCAAAGATTTAACGATTACTTTCCTGCTGTTGGCGATACTGAACTTAGTGCCTCTACTAATGGCCAGCGCTCATCAAATTTCCCTTCTAGACGATCGGCAAGTAATGCAAATTGAAAAATATGTATACCAACATTATTGCTAGAGAAAATATACCTTTCCTAGAGAAAATTATGCACGAAGGCAGATTAAACGATCTAGGTGAAGCTAGAAATTTAACCAAAATAGTATTTAGGACAATACGGGATTTTATCCCAGCAAAAGTTATTAAAAGGGTTGAATTAGAGTTGCTCGATAAAGCTGTACTTATAGAAGATAAAAGTCATCAGCTAAATGAGATTGCCACTCTGTGGAAAGATCCTAATCCCTTGGTTGGGTGGCTTTCTCGATTTCGTCGCCCCTTTAAGAATATTGCTTTTTTAGGTATGGATGCCAATCTATTTCTAATTAGGGTAGAAAAAGAAGGTGGAGTACCTAAAAGTACCGATGTAGAAACGGTAATTAAAGCAGTTTTTCAAGCTATTCAAGAAGAATTGTCGGTAAAAGTTATTGGAGAAATTGGTTATTTTTTACCTGGTAAAATCCAACAATGGTGGCAGCAAATATAGCTGCTGAGGCTGATACTCAACTCAATTCTTCTTATAGGCAGAAAATAAGCAAGTAATCCAACCTTTTTTATGAGAGAATCATGGCAAGTTTAATAAAATTTAAATTACTGGCCCCATATAATCGAGAAGCAGCTTTAATAGGTTCTTTTTCCGACTGGGAAGAAATTCCTTTAGACAAAGACAAAGATGGTTATTTTAAGACTCAAGTTGAACTAGAAGATGGAGTTTATCGATATAAATTCCGGGTCCGTTCTCTAAGCTGGTTTTTTGAACCAGATGAATGGGTAGAGGTGGTTGACCCCTATGCCACCGACATTAACGACCAGACCCAAAACGGTATAGTCCGCATTAAAGACGGTAAAAAAATTGTCGATACTTACGTTTGGCAGCACGACGACAAGCCTTTACCACCCGATCGCGAATTAGTCATTTACGAAATGCACGTCAGCGATTTTTCTGGCGGCGAGGACGACCCCTACCCGCGCGGAAACTACCAGCACGTCAGAGAAAAATTAGATTATCTGTGCGAACTAGGTATCAATGCCATTGAGCTAATGCCAGTTAAGGAATATCCGGGAGATTATAGCTGGGGCTATAACCCGCGTTATTTTTTCGCCACCGAGTCTAGCTACGGCTCAACAGCAGAACTAAAGCGCCTGATTGATGAATGTCATGCCAGGGGAATTCGCGTCCTCATCGACGGCATTTACAACCACTCAGAAGCATCGAGTCCTCTCACCCAAATTGACCACGATTACTGGTATCATCATTCTCCCCGCGATCCAGATAATAACTGGGGTCCAGAGTTCAACTACGAACATTACGACGAAAATTTAGACCTCAAACCGGCTTGGAAATTTATCGGTGACGTAGTTCGTTATTGGATTGAGGAATATCACATTGATGGCATCCGCTACGATGCAGCACGGCAAATTGGTAACTATGAGTTTATGGACTGGATTGTCCGAGAAAGTAAGAAAACCGCAGGTGCTAAGCCTTTTTACAATGTTGCCGAACACATTCCCGAAACTACCAGCATCACTAATTTAGACGGGCCAATGGATGGCTGCTGGCACGACAGCTTTTACCATACCGTTAAAGCTCATATTTGCGGCGATAGATTCAAGCTAGAAGAACTCAAAGATGCGATCGACTGTAAGCGTCAAGGATTTATGGGCACCACTAATGTGGTTAATTATCTCACTAACCACGATCGCGAGCGCTTGATGGTGGAGTTAGCCCAACGAGAAATTTTCGCTCGAGCTGCTTTTAAACGCATCAAGTTGGGAGTGGTACTGCTAATGACAGCAGTAGGCATACCGATGATTTGGATGGGTGAGGAATTTGCCGATTATCATCCCTTAGATCCCGAATCGACCAAAATAGATTGGACACTGCTAAAGAACGATCGCAATCGCAATCTGTTGGAATATTACAAAGGCTTGATTAACCTGCGCAAAAATAATCCCGCTCTCTACACCGAGAATGTAGAATTCTTCCACGAAGATCGAGAATCCAAGGTGCTAGCCTATGTTCGCTGGAATGAGGAAGGTTCTCGCGTTGTTGTCGTCGCTAATTTCTCCGACCAGTATCTAGCTGGCTACCAAGTTACTCATTTTCCCGAGAATGGCACTTGGCACGAATGGACGGGTAGCTATGAAATCGAGGCTGGAGACGGCAATATTCTCCTTGACTTGCCAGAATTTGAAGCGCAAGTGTTGGTCTGGAAATCTTAATAATTAATAGCATAAATTTTCTACATATGTTTTCCCTCACTCAAAACACTTCTCGCCAGCGAGAAATCCTCGAAGTAGTTTTCCGTAACGGCTGGGACTATATGCGGAGACTTCTAACCGGAAGTAAAGACGATCGACCGCAACTACCAACTCCTGCTGTCCTGCGTAATATTTTGATCGAACTTGGCCCTGTGTATGTTAAGTTGGGACAGCTTCTTTCTACTCGCCCCGATCTACTGCCAGGAGAATATGTCGAAACTCTTACCGACTTGCAAGCTAACGTACCGGCAGTACCTTGGACTGAGGTAGAAAAATTACTGGAGCAAGAATTACAACAACCTATCAAAGAAACTTTCACTAGTATTGAGTCTGAAGCACTGGCTGCTGGTTCGATCGGTCAGGTTCATCGCGCTACCTTAAAAGATGGTACTAATGTAGCCCTCAAGATACAGCGTCCTGGTATCGAGTCAGTGGTAGACCAAGATATATCGATAATTAAAGGCTTAGCAGAATTAGTAGCTCTAACTGACTTCGGTGAGGATTACGATATCGTAGCTATAGCCGAAGAGTTTACCAATGCTCTCAAAGCAGAATTAGACTTTACCAAAGAAGGTCAATATACCGACAAACTCCGTAGCAACTTATCGACAAGTCGCTGGTTTGACCCCCAAAAGTTGGTAATCCCAAAAGTTTATTGGGAAGTGAGTACCTCTAAATTATTGGTCTTGGAATGGCTAAAAGGGGTTCCTCTGCTAACTTCAGAACTAGCTGCTAAGCAGTCCGAGCAAGAGAGCGATCCTCAGCGAAAAGAAATCACTACTCTCTTATTTCGGGCTTTCTTCCAGCAGATTTATGTGGATGGTTTTTTCCACGCCGATCCTCATCCTGGTAATATCTTTTACCTCGAAGACGGTCGGGTAGCCTTATTAGACTGCGGTATGATCGGACGTTTAGATCCGCGCACCCAGCAGATTTTAACTGAGATGTTGTTGGCGATCGTCGATATAGATGCTCAGCGATGCTCTCAATTAACCTTGGAACTAGCCGAGGCTGGTCAACCAGTAAGTTTAGATCGCCTCAGTAATGACTACGATCGCATGCTGCGTAAATATTACAATCTCAGCTTGTCTCAAATTAATTTCAGCGAGGTATTCTACGAGATCCTAGAAGTATCTCGCAACAACAGAATTCGCTTGCCTAGCAATATGGGTTTGTACGCTAAAACCCTAGCTAATATGGAAGGCGTTGCTCGCGGTTTTGACCCTCAAATAAATCTCCTCGGCGAAATTAAACCACTGATGGCGGATCTATTTCGCCGTCAACTGCTGGGAGATAGTCCGGTTGAAACTTTCTTGAGAACTGCTCTCGATTTTAAGAGTCTTTCTTTGCGATCGCCCCGTCAAGTAGAGTTGTTTTTAGATCGGGTGACTTCTGAAACTCTTAAGTGGAATCTGACCATCCGCGATCTAGAACCTTTGCGGCGCAGTCTGGACGATTCAGCCAATCGACTCTCGTTTAGTATTCTAGTTGGTTCGTTGATTATGGGAGCGGCAATTATCTCTACAGGTTCGCAAACTTCTCAATTATCTTTGATTACCAATATTCTCTTTGCTGCTGCCAGTTTTTTGGGACTTTGGCTGATTATTAGTATTTTGCGATCGGGACGTTTAAGATGAGTAATTCTAATTCCCAACTAGGTAACTGGTGGAATAAGATTGTTGCCATAATTGCGGTGGCTAATCTGCTACTGGTGCTATTTAACCTTAGTTACATTCCTCTCAGAGATATTTATCTGCGGCATTTTCCTGCTGTAGTAACCCTCTACGATCCGGTTAAAAGTATCCAACCTCATCCCGATACTCAACGTTATCTCAACACAGTAGAGCAGTTAAAATCAGAAATTGCTCGCAGTGGACTTGAAGCCAATTCAACCTCTAAAATTCTAGTTTCTTTGCGGCAACAAAGCAGCGAATTAATCGAAGAAAATCCATTTTTTATCGCCAACAAATTTGCTACTTTTGCCAAGCTGCAGAGGCGGATGGAGTACCGCGTCAATACAACTTCTGCCAAACTTGCTTTTGCTACTTTTTGGACCAAAGAATACTTAGCTGATGTAGGCACTTCTTCGGCACTATCTTTTTTCGAGCGCAAGATTCGACCCCTACTAGAGGTAAACTACTATCGCAACGTAGATGAAAACGGTCAATTTGTCGATTTATTTTGGCGCGTTGACATTTATTTTGTCGTCTTTTTTGCCCTCGAATTGTTGGCTAGGACTTTCTTTATTTCTAAACGCGAACCAAGTATAAGTTGGTTAGATGCTATTCTGCGAGGCTGGTACGACGGACTCATGCTGTTACCGACATGGCGTTGGTTGCGAGTAATTCCCGTAGCAGTAAGACTGCACAAGTCTGGCTTGGTTAATATGGAGCGAATTTTAGCCCAAATTACCCACGAACCTGCTGCCTACTTAGCCGATCGGGTATCTATGTTTTTGATGGTCAGACTAATTAACCAGACCCAAGAAGCTGTAAAAACAGGAGATGCAGCCCGTATGTTACTCGCTCCGCCTTCGGACTACATCGAGATTGGTAAAAGCGATAAATTCGATGTCATTGTCGATCGCCTACTGGAACTATCAATTTATAAAGTATTGCCCCAGGTGCAGCCAGACTTAGAAAGTTTAGTGCATTACAGTATGACTGAAGCACTCACAAAATCGGACTTTTACCAAACTATACAACAAGTACCTGGACTAGAGACTTTACCAGCAGAAGCAACCGAACATTTTGCCGATTATTTGGCTACAACAACCTATGAAGTCATAGCCAGTTCCTACTCCGATCTTAAAGGTCGAGAACTGTTTGACCATTTGAGCGATCGTTTTAAACAAGCATTGCGACAAGAATTACTCGCTCGAGAAACTCAATCAGAACTTCAGTTGTTATTATCCGATTTGTTAGAAGAATTAAAAATAAATTACATTCAACGCTCTAGCGAGGAAGATGCAGAAGCAACTCTAGCAGAAGCAGAGCAACTGCGTCAAATTCAGTAACCAACTCGTCCTTAATGCGATTGAGGATTGCAGCAAAGTCACTACCACAGAGTGGGCATTGCATAGCGATCGCTTGTATTAATTATCAGCTCATTTTAGCCGTTCCACACTTGTCTAACCCACTACCAAATCTGGAAGTGAAACTTTATCCACTTTTAATGATATCTTGATTAGCGGCTCTATTTTGCCAACTAAAGTATGTTAAACATCGGATTTTCTGCTTGGACTCTTACCATCTCAATCTTCGTAACTGGTTCGGTTGTATCTCCTGTCAAGATGCAGCTTCCTAGCATACCAAGTATACAAAATCCCTTCTCCTCTGGGGAAGTTAATCAAAAACAACAAGATACAGTAGCTTATACTTGGATTGAGCTAGACGGACGGCCTTTATTTATGGTCGCTGCTGCGGTAGAGACTCAGGTAGCAATACGCAAGAAAGCG
>JBFRWL010000444.1:0-10624 GCA_051439565.1 Prochloraceae cyanobacterium | reverse complement strand
TAGGGGAAACAGAAAAGAATTTACGCCGTTTATTTGATGTGGTTGAAAATGGAGGTGCCATCTTATTTTTTGATGAAGCTGATGCCTTATTTGGTAAACGTTCTGAAGTAAAAGATAGCCACGATCGCTATGCGAATAGAGAGATAAATTATCTTTTGCAACGACTAGAATCCTATATAGGAATGGAGCAGGTGAAGAGTGCCCTCCGTTCTGAATTTATGAAATTAGAGCGATCGCTTAATGAATTGAATTTTGTCGAATCAATCTGGGACGAGTTCAGTGATAGTTTTTGAATAGAAATATATTCAAATATCATGCTCTGACGATCACTTTCTGATTGGGGTCAAATTGCCAAGGAAAGGTACTAAAATCGACGGGAAGACTATCTACCCCATCCACCCGTAAACGGACTAAATATTCCCCCGGTGGTGCGGATTTAATCTGACAAGTAAGGGTCGTGGTTCTCAGTTGGTTGGGATTTGAGCTAATGCTAGTGGGGAAAGCGCGATCGCCCCATAATAAAATCGCTTTTTGTTGCGGATGTAAGGGAGGAGTACAACCCAAACGCAAGCTAATATTACCTGCTCTTGTTTCCTTGGGTTTCAAGGCGACGATGCGAGGCGCTAAATTAAAAGGTAAACTATTAGTCACTATTTCCTCTCCTTCCTCTTGCGGTATGAATAGAGAGACAGTATAGAGTCCAATCTGCCAATTCGGCGCCGTTTCTTCCTGAGGTGAGGGGAATTTGACCTGCAGCATCCGGGGATTTTTCACATCTAAGGGTTCAAGTTCAATAATTCGATTAAATTGGCTATGATTGAGCCGGATGCGAATTCCCGCAAGCGCCATGTTATTTCCTCTCAGAGTCAGAGTATCACCCAGTTGTAGACTCGGTTGACGGTTAGGGGATTCCAGTTCCTGGAGAGAAGGAAAAAACTCCCATTGTCTAACCACACCTTCTTCATTACCAAGTCCTAAAACCGGCATGGGGACAGTGAGAGGAACAATACTATCGAGCAGAATCACAGAAACTTTATAAGCGATACAGGGACGAGATGCAACTTGAAACCCTTGCCAAATTTGGGACATTTCCTCAAAAGAAAGATCTAGAGGCGTAATCTTGATTTGTTCGAGTTGTTGATGCAGGTTACTTTCCCTTAACTCTTCATTCGTAGCGGTTTCGATCATCTCCGGGGTGATTCTGGTTAGTGCGTGAAATAAACTGAGCACTTTACCCAATAATTGAGCACTTTTGAGACCATTTTCCTTTTCTCCATAGACAGAGATCAGATAGAATAAATCCAGTCCGAGAGGACTTTTTTTCGACTCTCCCCGACGCAGTTGTAGCTCTGGATGGCGATTGCGCCAGGCTAAATTGGGCAGGGTATGATATAAAAAAATATTAATTTGATTCTGCTCCGCATTTTCCCGCGCCTTATCTAGGGGTAAAGTTGTTACCTGACCACTACCGAGATCATCACGCAGCGCTCGAGCGAGCAGATTTTGTAAAGTTGCTGTCAAAGCAGCGATCGCCAGAGAATTACTCATTGAGTAATACTACCACACCTTTTTTTTTCATGGAGAAAGCGGGACTGGTAAAACTATGGCAACAGAGGTATTAGCTGACGAATTTCGCCTCGATCTCTACCGCATTGACCCCTTTGGGGAATTCAAAATTCAAAATGCAAAATTCAAACATTTTGAACAGACAAATTTTGAATTAATTAATTTCGAGTACAGGCGAGCAGTTGAAAATTTATTTCAGTAGTCTTCAATCAATGGTGGGTACAAGCCCCCACTGATTGCAATAAGAAATTAATAATTTTGGCTAAGGGTTTCCCCCGTCTCCGGTGGGGGAGGATGTCAAAAGAGTAGCAACGATGATAAAGAAGAAAAACCTGTATGTTATAAAAAATTGTTATAGTTAAAGGGACGATCAACTTAAGCTGGAACATTTTGGTGGTGAGAAGATGTTAGGCGTTAAGTAGGTTAGTCAAATTAATTAAAAATTAGTAAAACTTACATGAAGCTCAACAAAAAGCAAGGACAGATCGCTTCTATTTCTGCGGTTAGATCTAGTCAGAAAAAAGGGCTGAACTTAGGGATGCTTTTAACCAAAGAGCATTTAATTTCCTTAAGTTCAGTAATAGTTGTAATGCTTTTGTGGACGCTAATAACAGCTTTCAAATTAATCGATCCGCTGTTTCTGCCTTCTCCAATGGCGGTTTGGGATGCTTTTGGGGAGATTTGGCGAGAGGGCTATAAGGGCAACTCACTGATTTTTCATCTCGGGGAGAGTATGTACCGCTTGGGATTGGCTCTTTTTCTGGCAGCAATTACAGCGATTCCTCTGGGAATTTTATCTGGCTTTTTCCAGCCAATTCGCGCCGCTCTCGATCCTCTGATTGAGTTCTATCGCCCCTTACCACCACTAGCTTATTATACATTGCTGGTGATCTGGTTGGGAATTGAGGATAATTCTAAGATTGCCTTGCTCTACTTGGGAGCCTTTGCTCCTCTCTATATAGCCGCAGTCTCAGGAGTAAAAAGAATTCCCCGCGATCGCATCGATGCATCTCTTTCCCTGGGGGCTTCCAACTGGCAGGCACTAGTATATGTCATTTTTCCCTCTTGCTTGCCCGATTTGTTTACTGGTTTGCGTACCGCGATCGGCTTCGCCTATACCACCTTAGTAGCAGCAGAAATGGTAGCAGCAGTTTCCGGCATTGGCTGGATGGTACTAGATGCGAGTAAATTTCTCAGAAGTGACGTGATTTTTGTTGGTATTATCATCATGGGAATCGTGGCTATTGTTATTGATGCAGGCGTGCGCTGGATTCAAAAAACTCAAATTCCTTGGCTCGGTCACGATTCTTAGAGCAGCTAGATGAGGTTGTAAATTTTGCTCAAAGTATTGCGTAAATTGAGCAGATTTACTAATTTTATCATTTGAGAGTTAAACAAAAAATCCTATTTTAGTGAGGGATATTAATGTACCTGAACAGACGAAATGTCCTATTTGGATTAACAGGATTTAGCCTTGCTTTAATTGCGGCTAGTTGCAGTCAACCCTCTGAAACTACTACTGAGAGTTCTGGAAAAATGCCAGAGAAGATTCGCATTGGCTATCAAGTATCGGCTAATGGAGAATTATTAGCTAAGGCTATGGAACTGGCAAAAGAAGCTTTTCCCGATACTGAAGTGGAATACATCAACTTTGCTTCTGGACGGGATGTCAATACAGCTATGGCGGCTAATGGCATCGATTTAGGACTGATTGGCTCAGTGGGAGCGAGTGTCGGTGTTGCTCAGAATTTACCTTACCAAGTTTATTTTATCCATTCTGTTATTGGGGAAGCTGAAGCCCTAGCGGTACGAAAGAATATCTCCTCAATTGACGAGATTCGCGGTAAAAAAATTGCCGTTCCCTTTGGCTCTACCACTCATTTTAGTTTTCTCTCTCTGCTGAAGATGGAGAATCTCGATGAAAAGCAAGTAACTGTTCTCGATCTCCAACCCCAAGATATGGTAGCAGCCTGGAAGCGGGGCGACATTGATGGCGGCTATATCTGGTATCCCCATTTGCAAAAGCTCATTGATGGTGGCGGGAAAATCTTAATTACCTCGGCGGACATGGCTAAAAAAGGAACCATAACTGCAGATTTAGGGATAGTTCGCAAACAGTTTATCGAGCAATATCCCGATGCGGTGAAAAAGTACGTGGAAGTTTTGGATGAGGCGATTAATTTTTACCGGAAAAATCCCGAAGAAGCGGCTGAAAAAATTTCCTCAGAACTCGGTCTCAGTCCCGAAGAAAGCAAGTTAGCGATCGAGAAGCTTATTTGGCTGACTTCAGAAGAGCAAGCAGACCCCAAATATTTGGGAACGCCCGAGCAACCAGGTGCCTTTGCCCAAGTTCTCAAGGATTCGGCAGACTTTATGGTAACTCAAAAGACTATTAAATCGGCCCCCGAGCTCAAAACCTATGAATCAATAATTCGCAACGAGTTTCTCTAAGTGGGGAGGCGACAATAACACTATTTTGATTGAAGATTGCTACACTTCGGTTAGGAAAGGCAATAGGTATTAGGTATTAGGTGTTAGGTGTTAGGCGTTAGGTGTTTTTAGTGTTACCTCTGACCTCTGACCCCTAACCTCTGACCTCCTCCTCACTCCCTCTGTCAACACTAGCAGATTAAAAGCGTAGAAGCTTATGAGCCTTGACTTCCAAGAAGACACCCCAAAATTTCTCAACTCCAGCGAAACAGAAACTATATGTCAACTTTCAGGTATCGGTCTTAGCTTCAAGTCTGATAATAGAGAAATAGAAGTTCTCCAAGACATTAATTTAGAGTTAAAGTTGGGAGACTTTGTCTGCATACTGGGGACTTCTGGCTGCGGCAAAACTTGCTTGTTGCGCATTTTGGCAGGATATCAAAAACCTACATTAGGTTCGGTGACAGTATCAGGAAAGCCTCATACTCAACCTGGTCCAGAGGTGGGAGTAGTTTTTCAGCGTCCTAATCTGTTCCCTTGGTTAACCATTGCCAAAAACGTGGAGTTTGGCCCTAAGATGCGGGGAGTACCGAAGCTAGAGCGCAAAAAGCTGGTTTCTTACTATTTGAATATGGTGGAGTTAGTAGATGCTGCCAATCTTCTGCCTCATCAAATCTCGGGAGGAATGAAGCAACGAGGTGCGATCGCTCGCACTTTAGCTGCCGATCCTAAATTAATTTTGATGGACGAACCCTTTGGCGCTTTGGATGCTCTCACCCGCGAATCTATGCAAAGCCATTTACAAGGGATTTGGGAGCGAACCCATAAGACAATCTTTTTTATTACTCACGATGTGGAAGAGGCTTTACTTTTGTCTACCCGCATTGCCATTATGCACCCTCGTCCTGGGCGCATTGTCCAAATCCTCGATAATCCCTTTGCCCATGCCTTGAAAGATCGATCTGCGGCTCAATTGCGAGTTACCCCAGAGTTTGTTCAGATGCGAGAGCAGTTAGTAGCAAGTATTTAGCAATACTTCTAATAGTTTTCCCTAGAAGAGCAGATACTCACACAACAACCCTAAATAAAGGTAGTAGGAGCAATTCGTACTACCTTTAGGTTCTAGAGAGCGAAGAAAGTTTAGCCAGCGATTCGTGGGGGAGTTTACTAAGCTAAAGTAAAAAGTGTACAAATCTAATGGTAGTAGCAAAGGAACTAATGAGTTCTTGGGGCGATCGCTTTAAAAAATTTGCTGGCAAAACTCGCTATGGAGTTTGCCGTATCTTCATTCATTTAGCAGGTGAAGAAGTAGCACCTCTGCTAGGGATTCTCAACCGCGTCGGACGAGAAGCGATGGAAGCTGAAGGAGATATGGAGGTTTTGGGAGAAGGACTGGTGGACATTTGCCAAAACCTCTTGCAGATGAATACATACTGGCAAGCAGCAGCTAATGAAGGCGATGTCTTGTGGGATGAAGGAGAAGCAGGAGACTATGTTACGGAACTATTTACAGATTCGGCTCAACGTTATCTAAGCGAACCAGATTACATTGCTGTCGATCGTGAAGATGAACCCCTCTCGCTAGCTGTCACTCGTAACTTAATTGTTATGATAACAGTAGCTTTTGAGGGCGAATCTCCTGACCTCGAAACTAATCTTGCTGAGATGGAAGCACTTGAATATGGTCTCAAAGCACTAATCAACCTTCACTACCAACAAAAATTGCAGGCTATTCAAGTACACTTCTCTCCCGCACGCTTAGGTGACGAACTAAACAATGAGCAAATTTTGCTTAATTTCCCCGAATTGATTCCCTTGTAATTGCTTTGAGAAGAATAATCCCTCGATCTAAAATCGAGCAGTTTCAATCAGCACTTAATTAATCATCTTTGTTAGTATATGTCTCCCAAAAAACTTGTAGCTATTTTATTAACCCTGACTTTAGGTTGGACTACAGTCGCCTGTAGTTCTTCTCAATCAATATCATCTGAGCAAAACAGAAATAGAAATGTTGCCTCTACTCCCAATTACGTAAGTGAGGGGAAATATCCAGTGCAACAGGCACAATACAATGATGCTAACGGTGAATATACTCTGATGCTACTCAATACACCATCAGGTAAATCTCCCACTTTTAGCACTGCCAATTTGCAGATGGCACGTCTGACAGATGAAGAAATTGCTGCTGGAGAAAAGACCTATTTGGAAGTTGAAGGCGATCAAGCTGTCATGCACCTGACAGAAGATTTTAAGATTGAATACGTTCACAACGTAACCGAAACTCAAACCAACCCCGAAACAGGTCGGCAAGAAACCGTTGTAGTCCGCCAGCAATCGAGCTTCTGGGCCCCTTTTGCTGGAGCATTAGCAGGACAAGCAATAGGCAGTTTATTATTTACTCCTCAGTACTACATGCCGCCAGTATATCAACCAGGAGGGGTTATGACTGGTTATGGCAGTTATGGCAACACCTATAACCAAGCAGTTGACCGATACCAAACTCGCTACAAAGAACCGCCAGTTGCTGTAACTAATCGTAAAACCTTGCGGACAACAGGTACTTTAAGGACTTCTTCCTCTACTTCCACAAAAAGTAAGTCGTCAACCAGTACTAAGTCTACAGGCTCTGGTTATGGTTCTAGTAACTTGCGCTCTTCTGGGAAGTCTCGTTCCAGTCAAATGAAACGCCAACCAAGTTATGGTAGCGGTTTTGGTTCGAAAAGAAGGAGTGGATTTGGCCGTAGAAGACGATAGTCTAAGTTTGTTAGGCAAGACTCCTATTTTGAGTCGATCGAAAAAGAGCCAAAACTTTCTGGAGTCTAGAACACCGATTCAGTAATGACAAAATCCTTCGTTAAGTGAGAAGGGAGGAGTGTGGGAAATATGGGGAATGTAGTTTATATCAGCATTTTTCCTCCCTATCTCCCCTATCTTCCCTCTTTTTCTCACACTCTCCACACTTTCTAATACCAATTTCAAAAAATATCACTACACATCAATCGCCGCATCTGTGCGTCCCTGAGTCTAGAGTGTCAATCATATATAGCGTTTCTTAGTCTGGTGAGGTACAAAGTCCTGGGTTTTGGGAACAGGGAACGGGGAACAGGGAACAGATAAGAGCAAACATAAGCGTACCTCATTAATGTGAGAACCGCTATATAGCAAATTTAAATCGAAACGATATTAGCTTAACTTTTCTTCACATTACTTTGACAAATTAGTTCTTAACTTGGGCGTAGTTTTAGGGAACTTTATAGATATAACACCACCAAATTTATTACTCTTAGCGTCTACTTGAGCTGAATCAAATGTTTGAAGAATATGATTTTTACTTAACACCTCAAGGATGGGTTGTAGGTTCTGTGAGAAATCAAACAGGTATTGTTAAGTCAGTTTTACCTCCAAATGACTATGTTTGTTTGAAAACTGTAAGTTTTTCTCCACATTGGGTTGAGGAGCGTCGAGTTAGTTTTCAGGATAGAGAAGGTGTCGATAATGACTATATTGTGCAGTTGGAAGAAAAATACGAGTTGCAAAATCCTGCTCCAAATAATCCTTTTCTATGTTTTTGACGGACCCAGAACTTGCGCTTTGTTTCTAGTAGAATCACTGAATCTACTTAGTTATAATTATTAAGATTCAGCAATTCCTACCAAGGAACTTCAACTCAAAATCTGGCAAATTTGTATTAATAGCGGTTCTTAAATGAATGAGGTACAGAATTTGTTGGTTTTGGGGAATGGGAATTAGAGATGAGGGAATTATCAGTCACCTTCTCACCAATCCGCCGACTGTTTATAAGCGTACTTCACTCAACTGAGAACCACTATAAATATTCTTTTAGAGAATAAGTAGGATTAAATGTCATTTTATGGGGTTTTTAGGGAATGAATCGGAAAGTTAGGCATTTTGGACACGCTATCTGGCAATATCTCAATCAATCACTGTTAGGTTCTCGATCTAAATCTATCTGGCAACCTAAACGCTTCTGGTACTTATATAAAATTCAATTGTTAAAAAATTGTTGGAATAGAGAGTACGACTCTAAAAGCCATCACCACTAAATAAAATGAACTACGATCGTTGAATCGTCCGAAGTAAAATCGGCACAGCGATCTAGTTAGAAGAATGAATTTGAATTCTGAAATTAACCGCTTACTTGATGTCATGCCAGCTTCTGGGCGGATGTTAACTAAAATTTTTAGTAAACCGCAGCAGTCCCAGGTAATTGACATATCTTTTCCCAAACCCTGGGATAGAGGAAGCCGTCCCATTTACATTAATTTCGATTTGTGGCAAAGATTATCTAGACCACAGCGAGATTTATTACTATTATCTGCAGTTGGCCGCTTGACAGGGATTAAATGGTTTAAACCAGATTTATATCAGGGGGCGACACTAGCCGGACTATTAGGATTAACAGTAGAATTACTCCAGGGAGACGCTATCGGGATTGTCGTAGCAGGGGGACTAAGTGCGATCGCCGCTAGTCAAATTTGGCGCGCTAACCGCAGCCTACAGACCGAAATGAATGCTGATGAAGCTGCAATTAAAGTTGCTCTTAGAAGGGGATACACGGAAGCAGAAGCAGCTAGACATTTATTAGAAGCAATAGAAGCAGTAGCTAAAATTGAAGGTCGTCCTAGCTTAAATTTTACTGAGTTGATTCGCTCCCAAAACCTCAGAGCGATCGCTAATCTTTCTTCGGTTGGCGTGCCAAAAAGCGTTAAGGAAGAGGAATAATAGTTAGGGTTTGCTGAAAAAGTTTTTCGGTGTAGATAGGAGTCTCCGAGTCAGGAGTCAGGAGAGGGAGTCAGAATAATCTAGAAAATTCAAAAGTGCATGAGTTTTGAAGGCAGAGAAGCTTATTTCTTGTAGTAAATCTAAAATCTAAAATCGGCAATCTACAATTGCCTGACCTCTCTCAACCATTTTCTAATTAATTTGACCGACCTACTTAACGACCTCCATTCTAAAACTAGAGAGTATTTGTAGCAATCATTTAGTGAAATGCTCTTACTAGATGAAAAAGTTTTCATCTAAAGTTCATGCTCATTTCATCAATGCTTGTAATAATTCACTTATGAATTAAATGCGTATGAGTAAAACAGAAGTGGCCCATTAATAATTAGCTCTATTTTTCTGAGATTTTCAGGCTCGTAAACTGAATTCTCTTGTTGAGAAACAACTAAAAACAATGTTAAGAATGGCCTACTTTTGTTTCTTGGAAGCTTAGCCGTCAACTCTGTAGGAAAAGAAGTTGAGGTAATTTAGGAGGGTATAAACTGTGAAAAAAACTGTAATCTTCAAAGCGTCTCATTTTGTAGCTGTTGTTGTTGTTGAGGGGTCCGACGAACTTTGGTACCCTGTGCTTCTTAATCGTGGCGAGTTGAAGCGGGACAGGATTGTATGGGGTAGCATTGGCGGTGGAGCTCAACTTACGAAGCTTGGTCGCAAAGCAATAGCTGCTCTGGGGGCAAGGTTTTACAAGAAGACGAACAAAGACGGATCTGTCGGGGCCTATTTTTCTGTATCTGAGCAACACAAAGCGATTGTTCAAGAACATCTTGTTGCCTGCGATCCCCAGTTCATGGAGGAATCGCCTGACCGTGAAGCGCGTGAGGAACTGACGACAAAGGAACTTGAGTTTCAGGAGGGTCCGATTCTCAAAGCACGGCAATATAAACGTGTCAAGTTTTCACCTGTTGATGTACGTATTTTAGATTATCCAATTGGCGGTCAGGAATGTGCCGAGCACGAGAGTGTGCTTCGGGTTCAGCATCGATGGATGATGATTGTGCCGCCGGAAGTGATTGCGAGCTTTGCACGATCTAAAGTCATGTCTCTGCTGACAGAAGAAGAGGTGCGCCAAGCTAATAAAAGTCATGCAGGAAGAATAACCCACTGTGGGAAATTACTTGGCAATAATGTAGCAGTTGTTTCTAACTTGCGCTCGCATTTAGAGAGAATATCTTTTGGCGATCGAGACTTATCCCTGGTTTCCTAACCGAAGTATAGCAATCTTAAATTTGATATTGGAATTCCCATGGAAACTTCCGAACTTCTTTCAGCGATCGGGTTTTTCTTTCTGGGGTGCGTGTGTTGGTTCATTTCCACGCTCTCTGGTGGTGGTTCGTCATTGAGCTTTGTTGGTTTCTCTTCACTTTTCTTCAGCCCCCATGTTGTAGCGCCTGTTAGTGCCTTGGCATCACTTATTGCCAGTGTGTACAGAAGCAAAAGGCTTCACAAGGAAGTCATCTGGAAGATAGTGATGTATGCCACACCTGGTAGCATTATTGGTATTTTGTGGGGTGGGAAACTATTCCATGAATTCGATGACCGTAGTCTTCGACTCGCGATCGTCGTGTTGTTTGCGTCGCACTTGCTCTTAACATACAAAGTAATTACTTTTCCTAAAAACATTCGCGAAAGTCGCTCCCTTTGGTGGTTCATTCCATCCTCTTTAGCCAAGGGGTTTGTCTCAACAATGATTGGTGGAGCTGGTCCCCTCCTTAATCCACTTTACTTACGATTTCAGGTTCTTAAGGAACGGATGATTGGTACTAAGGCTGTGGTAAGTCTTGCAACCGACCTATTCAAGCTCCTGATATATGGTGGGCTTGGATAC
>JBFRWL010000443.1:0-6355 GCA_051439565.1 Prochloraceae cyanobacterium | reverse complement strand
GGGGAGACTGCCAAAGGAGGAAGTGTAAGACCACGCAGAGGGCGTAAGTCAACTGTTGTGGCTACTGCCGATGAATTTGGAAGCCCAAGCTGTACCGCTTAGCGTGTCAGCGTGTGGTAGTTCACAAACACTATATTACGATAATAAATTCTTAAGATCTTATGAAGAGTAGGCAGATTTAAGCTCAGCTCCACTAGTTTATCGAGGAGAGAAACCAGTAAATAAAGTTCAACCTTACCAAAGATTTTGGCAATACTTGCTGCGATCGACTGAAGAGTTTCTCTAGTATTCTCGATCGGAATTACAATTTTAACCAACAAAAAACGCCTGAGATTTTATTCAGGCGCATTGTAAAATTTTAGAGCGTCTTTAGCAAATTTTATTCCCGAATAGGGTTGCTAACTGCCGATACCTGAATACTAGGCTCAGATTGTTGGTGATTAATGACAGCATATTTGACGATCGGCGTAGTGGTAATAGAATCACTTGCCAAGCTAAACAGTGGGTTAGATAAAATCCCGGCCAAAGAAGTTGCCACTAAGGAGACGACCAAACCTACTTGCAAAGGACGCATTCCTGGTAAGTTCCAGCGAATTTCTGGATAATTCTTCACCGCATCGGACATCTCTTGGGGTTCTTTGACTACCATCATCTTGATGACGCGAATATAGTAGTAAATCGAGATTACACTGGTAATCAAACCTAGTAACACCAAACCATAGAGTCCTGCTTGCCAACCAGCCCAGAACAGGTAAATCTTACCAAAGAATCCAGCTAGGGGCGGAATTCCTCCCAAGGATAGCAGGCAAATACTCAAACCTAGAGTTAGTAAAGGGTCTTTCTGATACAGACCGGAGTACTCAGCAATTTGGTCAGTTCCAGTACGCAGCGAGAAGAGAATCACGCAGCTGAAAGCTCCCAGGTTCATAAACAGGTAAATTAGCAGATAAAACACTATGCTGGAATATCCTGCATTGGTTCCAGCAATCATGCCAATCATGACAAATCCTGCCTGAGCAATGGAAGAATAAGCTAGCATCCGTTTCATGCTAGTTTGTGCTAAGGCTACTACATTACCCAGGATCATACTAAGAATTGCTAGAGCAGTGAAAATTAACTGCCACTCTTCAGTAACTAGGGAGAAAGCTGTTACTAACAGGCGAATTGCCAGAGCAAAACCAGCAGCTTTGGAACCTACAGAGAGGAAAGCTACTACTGGAGTAGGAGAACCTTCATAAACGTCAGGAGTCCATTGGTGGAAAGGCACAGCGGAAATTTTGAAGGCAATACCAGCGATAACAAATACTAGAGAAATTACCAATGCTAGAGATTGACTGCCGCCGCTAGCGATTGCGTTAGCAATTTCGCCTAGGTTGGTTTTTCCTCCCGACAAGCCGTATAGTAACGAGATGCCATAGAGAAAGATCGCCGAACTTGATGCCCCGATTAACAAGTACTTCAAAGCTGCTTCGTTAGAGCGGGGATCGCGCTTCATGTAGCCTGTCAGCATATAAGACGCGATACTGAGCATCTCTAGGGAAATAAAAATCATTACTAACTCATTTGCCCCGCACAGGAACATTCCTCCCAGAGTGGCAGTTAGCAGGATACCAATAAACTCTGCGAGGGAAGTCCCTGATTGTTCCACGTAGCGAATCGACATGAGAATGGTTATCGCTGTGGATAAGGCAACAATCGAACGAAAGACGATACTGAGATTGTCAGTAGTAAAAGACCCCAGAAACCCAATTGGGTTAGGAGAATTCCACCCCAAAAATAGGGCAAACACAGACAATAACAAACCGGAGATGGCTAGATAGGGTAGCCAACGAGAAGCGCTACGTCCTAAAATTAAATCTCCGATTAAGATCGCCAACAGCGTGACAATAACAATTCCTTCCGGCCATATTGTTCCAGCATTAAGCTGAGTAGCGATATCACTAGAAAAATTCATAGGGTTTTGGCACTCAGTAGCAAATTAATCCAAGAGGAGTTCTTTTGCAGCATAGCCTAATAAGCTTAGGCTGTGCTAGATTTCCACAGCATAGCTCCCATGAGCTGCTAGGGAATTATTAAAAAAATATAAATTAGTACTCAGCCACAATTATCGTATATCTTAATTTTAGAAATGGAACCTCTGTACTCTTAAGTCAGAAGTTATTCTCTTCTTATAAGGCTTTAGAACCTCTTGTCAATTCTGGGGTTATTTATGCCATGCTGTAGTAGATAAAGTTACGCTTACGATAAGTCAACTCCGAGTCCGAGCAATCGGGCTGTTGTCAAGCAAAATTAGCAACCTGTTATTTTGCCCCATCTAAATCAACTCCTATGTCAACTCTCGTCATCGTCGAATCTCCGACTAAAGCACGAACCATAAGTAAATATCTCCCTAACGGCTACTGCGTACAGGCATCGATGGGACACATCCGCGATCTACCCTCCTCTGCTGATGAAATTCCTGAATCTGTTAAGGGTAAGAGATGGGCAACACTAGGAGTAAACATAGAAAATAATTTTGAACCGCTCTACGTTGTTACCCAGAAAAAGAAGAAAGTCGTACAAGAGCTAAAACAAGCTCTGAAAGAGGCAGAGGAGCTTATTCTAGCCACTGATGAAGACCGAGAAGGGGAAAGTATTAGCTGGCATCTATTGCAGGTATTAAAACCCAAAGTCCCAATCAAGCGGATGGTCTTTCACGAAATTACCCGCGAGGCTATTCGTCAAGCTTTAAACGACTGTCGCAACGTCGATGAAAATTTAGTTCGTGCCCAAGAAACTAGACGCATTTTAGACCGTTTGGTCGGTTATACACTTTCGCCATTGCTGTGGAAAAAAATTGCTAGAGGTTTGTCTGCCGGAAGGGTACAGTCCGTAGCAGTGCGCTTACTAGTACAGCGAGAGCGACAAAGGCGTGCTTTCCGAACCGGAAGCTACTGGGATCTTAAAGCTATTTTAGAACAAGAAAAAAGCCCCTTTGAAGCTAAACTGATTAGTTTAGGAGGTAAAAAACTGGCTACAGGCAGCGACTTTGACCCGCATACGGGAAAAATTGCCCCCGATCGCGATGTAGTCCTGCTCGATGAAGCTCAAGCAACAGCATTAAAGGAACGCATCCAAGATAAAACTTGGACGGTCAGCAAAACCGATCAACGTCCCACTACTCGCAAACCCTCTCCCCCGTTTACTACTTCCACCCTACAGCAAGAAGCAAACCGGAAACTAGGCATCTCGGCCAGGGAAACCATGCGCGTTGCCCAAACTCTTTACGAGCAGGGCTATATCACCTATATGCGGACAGATTCGGTACATTTATCCGAACAGGCGATCGTCGCAGCTAGGTCTTGTGTAGAACAAATGTACGGCAAAGAATATCTCAGCCGCTCCCCTCGCCAATACAGCACTAAAAGCAAGGGAGCGCAAGAAGCCCACGAAGCAATTCGTCCTGCTGGTAGTACTTTCCGTACTCCTAAACAAACTGGCTTGTCAGGGACAGAATTATCACTCTACGACCTGATTTGGAAGCGCACAGTTGCTAGCCAAATGGCAGAAGCAAAACTAACTCAAATCAGCGTCAATATAGAAGTAGAAGATGCGCTGTTTCGTTCTTCTGGCAAGCGCATTGACTTTCCTGGCTTCTTCCGTGCTTATGTAGAAGGCTCTGACGATCCCGAAGCGGCGCTGGAAAACCAGGAAGTGATTCTTCCCCCTCTCAAAGTAGGAGATACTCCTACTTGCACCCAGCTAGATGCGATCGGTCACGACACTCAACCTCCAGCCAGATATACTGAAGCTTCTTTAGTCAAAACCCTCGAAAGTGAGGGAATCGGACGACCTAGCACCTATGCCAGCATTATGGGCACGATCGTCGATCGGGGATACGTTCAGCTCCGCAATAAGGCCTTGACTCCTACCTTTACAGCCTTTGCTGTTACCAGTTTGCTTGAAGAACATTTTCCCGACTTAGTCGATACTGGCTTTACTTCTAGAATGGAGCAAACCCTAGATGAAATAGCGACTGGAGAGGCCCAGTGGCTACCTTATCTGCAGAATTTTTATCTAGGCGAGACGGGGTTGCAAAACCAAGTTAAGGTCAGGGAGGACGGAATTGACTCCAACACCGCCAAAGCAGTGGCTCTGGAAAATTTGCCAGCCAAAGTTAAGATTGGTAAATTTGGTCCCTATCTCGAAGTTACGCGGGAAGAAGGAGCGATTACGGCTTCCATTCCTGTGGACTTAACTCCCGCCGATCTCAATCCCGAACAAGTTGAATCCATACTGCGCCAGAAAATAGAAGGTCCGGATAAGTTAGGTTTGCACCCCGAAACTGGCGAGCCAATTTTTATCAAGACTGGTCCCTATGGTCCCTACGTGCAACTGGGAGAAAAAACCGAGGAGAATAAAAAACCCAAGCAAGTCTCTTTACCTAAAGGGGTCAAACAAGAAGAAGCAACTTTGGAGATGGCAGTAGGTTTGTTGGCTCTTCCTCGTTTCTTGGGAGTGCATTCACAGACACAAGGAAAAATTAAGGCTAGTTTGGGACGCTTTGGTCCCTATGTGGTTCACGAGTATAAGGACGAAGAGGAGAACAAGCAAAAGAAAGAATACCGTTCTCTCAAAGCAGAAGATAACGTTTTGACAGTTACCCTCGAACGTGCTCTGGAATTATTGGCTCAACCGAAGCGATCGCGAGGTGGCGGTCGTGGTAGTAAAAAACCGCTACGGGAGCTTGGACTTCACCCCGAAGATAACGAGCCAGTAAATATTTATAAAGGACCTTACGGTAATTATGTCAAGCACGGCAAAACTAATGCAGGTCTTCCAGAAGAAGAAACCGTAGAAGACATAACTTTGGAGAAAGCTTTGGAATTGCTAGCAGCTAAAGCATCAACCAAGAAGTCTAAACGTAAGTCTACTAAGACTACATCTAAAACTAAGAAAACAACTACCAAGAAGACAACTACTAAGAAAACAACTAGCAACGAGAAGTCTTCATAGACTTGGCAGCAGTTGTCTATTGAAGGTCAGGGGTCAGAGGTACTTAAGCAAAGTCAATTGTGAGTTTTAGTAACTCACAATGAAATAAAACTTTTTGCGCTACTGGATTTAAAGTACTAACCAGGCAAACAAATCTTTGACTCTAAGATTGAGCTCACTTACAAATGATGGCACAGGAAGCAACGCATCGGGCTCATCAAACACCTCAATTTCTTGTTTAGGACGATAGACCAACACGGCTTTTTCGTATGGGTCAATCAACCAACCTATCTGAGTTTCATGCTTCAGACAATGAAGAATATTTTTAGTTACTTTTGTGTGACTTTGCTCGGGAGATAAAATTTCAATTGTCCAATCTGGTGCTAGGGAAAATGCATTGGCAATTTCTCCATTTTCATCACATGGAATTCGATTCCAAACAAATACTGCAATATCAGGTATAGTTGAGCGACCTCCAAAGGTACAGCGTAACTCAGGAAACGCACAAGCAATTTTTTTCGGTTTTAATATATCATTAATAGCGCTGAGAAATTCTCCTTGAATCCTACTATGTTTCCCCTGAGGCATGGGCTTTTGAATAATTTGACCATCAATGTACTCACTAGCAGGCTTAGTTTCTGGTAGTTTCAGGAATTCCTCTAATGTCAGCATTTTGGAAGGTGCTTGTACCATTTCGGGGTTGCTCCAAGTTTGCCATTTCAATGTCTTATCCTTATTTTAGTTCATCCATATTATCATCAGCAAAAAATCGAACCATTTTGGATTACCTATGTTGCTCTCATCTAGCCAGTAATTGAAAAAATAATTAATTTTGGCTTGAATATCGAGTGAGTTTTAACTGATAGCTTATATGGTGAAAGTAGTTGTTTTGTAAGCACATTAAATAAATCTAAATCACCCTAGATAGTAGCAATTAGAAATAATCATGGGGTTTAGATGCCATCCCATCTAAGTAGGTGGGCATAAATAAATATAAAACCGAAATTGGGATTTCTCTTCTGTTGCTTCCCCTTTCCTGTTCCATGTTCTCTCTCTCAACCATTTTTTAATTAATTTGACCCACCTACTTATCAGAGGGTTAGAGCAAATAAATGGCATCAATTTGAGAGTAGATTCAGTAATCAAGTATCTGAACCAAGATATATCAGAGAAATCATTTTTGGTCACATGAAGTTCTCGAACATATTAGGAAATAAATACTGACCCAGAAACCATGCCAGAGAATTATACTTGTTTTGTCATGAAAAATCTAAAAGGTAAAATCAAGAAGATGTTTTTGAATGATTTTTATTTAATCATTGAATCGATAATTATATTGTGGTTAATTTCTCCTGATTAGATATTTTTCCCGAAGCTTATC
>JBFRWL010000442.1:0-4723 GCA_051439565.1 Prochloraceae cyanobacterium | reverse complement strand
ACGGGGATTAGGTAAAATAGAACGGCGGGCAATCAGTTGAGAGCGATCGCTAGTAACTGCTTGGCAACGACCCCGCGTGTAAGAGGCGTAAAGGGTATCCTCGTCGCCAATAACTATCTCAGTGTATTTAATCCCTTGTTTGCTCATTCGATCTGCTAAATTTAGTTCTGTCGTCGTTCCCGACTTGACGCAGATGGTTTTGCCAGATAAATCTTCTAAGTCTCTAATTCCACTATTAGAAGGTGTCATTATGCCTTGACCGTCGTAGAAAATAGTCGGTGCAAACTCCACACCTGAAATATCTCGGGTAATTGTCCAGGTGGTGTTGCGAGATAGCAGATCTACTTTTCCTGAAGTTAAGGCACTCAAACGTTCTTCGGAGTTAAGATTACGGAATTCGACTTTCGAGGGATCGTCAAATAAAGCAGCAGCTACAGCACGACAAAAATCAACATCCATGCCAGAATATTTTCCCTGTTTGTTGAGGAAACTAAATCCAGGCACTTCACCATTGACACCACAGAGTAAGAAACCGCGCTGTTTAACTCGATCTAGTCGGCTGCTATCTGTTTTTGTAGTTACAGTTGTTAGTTTGGTGGTGTTTGTGGGCGGGCATTGTTGGGTTGCACAAGCACTCAAAAATGTTACAAGTAAGAGTACCCCGAGCCAAGATTTTTTGACATTTTTCACTAGATAAATGTTCTGGTTATCTTTTTTATAAAACATCAAAACCTTCCTCCCTCTTTGACCAGCTAGTTCTTTAGGATAAATCTCAAGGTTGTTTTTGACAAATTGACAGGGAATGGGGAGGAGTCTGTCAATTTTGAAATGATGGCTTGAGATAGGACAAGGAAGACAAGAGAGAAAATTTAACGACACTTATCCCTCAAATCAATCTTGACAAAGTAGTAGAAAAAACTCGGTTGTGTTGCCCAAAATTTCTTTAGTTAGGGCTTGCTGAAAAAGTAATAAAAAATCAACAGAACGCACTTATTTTTTCAAGAAAACACAAAAATACATATAAATTTTTATATTGTCTCCTACTTAGACTTTCTAGAGTAGCACCTTTTTTTATTAAATGCTGAATATGCTCTAAATTTCTGTGAATATATTGAAGTTGTTTTCTAATTGCTTTTATTAGTTTTTTTCGGGATTGTCGGCGACATTTAGCTATTAATAAATAATCTTTTGAGCGACTTAACTTTAAGTCTAAACCCTTGATTCATCAAGGGTTTTAGAGTTATTCAGCAGGCCCTAATTAATCTCTAGGGAAGAACATTTTATTTACAAACAGTTTCTAAGGCAGTTGAATTTATTAAGAGGACGTTATAGTTCAACGACCCTCTCAAACAATAACTCTAAATTAATTCAAAGCTTGAGCAGTAGTAGGAGAAGCAGCCATTTCTTCCAAACGCTCTTGCTGATCTTTGGCAATACAAGCTTGAATCATTCCCTCTAGATCGCCTTCTAAGACGGGAGTCAGAGTACAATTTTGACCGAGCCGGTGGTCAGTGACGCGATTATCCTTGTAATTGTAAGTGCGAATTTTTTCCGATCGCGCCCCAGTTCCTACTTGCGATCGCCGCATGGAACTAACTTCTTGTTGTTGCTCTTGCAATTTCATCTCGTAGAGTTTGGCACGCAAGATTTGCATAGCTCGCTCTCGGTTTTGCAACTGCGATCGCTCTTCAGTACAGAAAATTCTAATCCCTGTTGGCTTGTGAAAAAGATCAACTGCTGTTTCTACCTTATTCACATTTTGACCGCCAGCACCGCCAGAGCGAGCAGTTTTAATTTCAATATCAGTGGGCTCGATATCTATTTCTACTTCACCCACTTCTGGCATTACCGCTACTGTTGCTGTAGAAGTGTGAACTCTTCCTCCTGCTTCTGTCACTGGTACTCTCTGTACTCGGTGAACTCCAGCTTCAAATTTTAGCTTGCTATAAACCCGCTCTCCTTGGATTTCCAGGATTGCTTCTTTAAAACCGCCCATGTCAGCAGGGGACTCGCTTACCAGTTTGACTTTCCAATTTTGGGATTCGGCATAGCGAGAGTAGGTTCTTACTAAATCGCCCGCCCAAATGCTGGCTTCATCGCCTCCAGTACCAGCGCGAATTTCCAGCATGATATTCTTATCATCATTAGGGTCGCTAGGCAAGAGTAATATTTTCAGCCGACTCTCTAGCTGCTCTAATTTACTCTCTAATTCTTCAATTTCCAGAGCTGCCATTTCTTTCAACTCCGGATCGTTATTAGCTTCCTTAAGAATTTGTCTAGCACCGACTAACTCTTCCTGAGTATTTTGCCAGGTTTCGTAAGTATTAACCGTCTCCTCTAAATCCGAACGAGCTTTAGCTACTCGCTGTAACTCTTCAGGATTGGTAGCAATATCAGGATCCCCTAGACGACGGGTTAACTCTTTATAGGTTTGTTCGACAGATTGTAACTTTTGCAGCAGGTAAGACTCAGCCATGGGATTTATGGGAAAACGCTTCTAGTAAAAAAACAGCCAAAGAAAGCATCCAGACAGCTTCAACCCAGCAGAAATTCTGCTGAGTCAACACTATCTCTCCAGAAGCTATTTTTCTTTAGCATCAGAAGCGTCGGCTTTTTTCTCTTGTGTAGTATCGAGCATTCCATATTTGCGCAAGAAGCGATCGACTCGTCCTTCAGTATCGATAATTTTCTGGGTTCCCGTGTAAAAGGGATGATTACCAGACCAAACATCAACGTGAATTTCCGGCTGAGTCGAGCCTACAGTCATTACTACTTCACCATTACAGATGACTTTGGCTTCTGGATACCATTGGGGATGAATTCCAGGTTTAGGCATAGTTATCTCCTACTTGTCCTTTTTCCTTGTTTTTTTGGCTAATAACCTCTAACTAACGACCAATAGTCAATATGGCTTTATCGTTTGGAGTATTGGGGAGCTTTACGAGCTTTATGTAAGCCGTATTTCTTCCGTTCTTTTGCCCTGGGATCGCGGGTTAAGTAACCTTCACTTTTCAGCGGCTGACGGTTTTCGGGATCGAGCTGACATAAGGCTCTAGCTACTCCTAGTTTAACCGCATCTGATTGTCCCGTGAGTCCGCCGCCATGAGCTTTGACCAAAATGTCATACTCACTTTCTAGCCCCAGGGTTTCCAAGGGAGCTTTGATGGCATTGATGTAACTGGGAGTATAGTTAAAGTAATTTTCTCCGTCTCTGTCATTGACCGTAATATTGCCGCTACCGGGAACTAAACGTACTCGCGCTACAGCAGACTTGCGGCGACCTGTACCCCAATAAACAACTTTATCTGTAGATTCTCCTGCTTGCATTAGTTACCTCCAACTGGAATTGTATTAATTTTTAACTCTTCTGGTTGTTGTGCTTGGTGAGGGTGGTTGGGCCCGGTATATACTTTCAGTTTAGTAAACAGCTTGCGACCCAGGGAATTCTTTGGTAGCATCCCTTTAACGGCTTTTTCAACAATTCTTTCAGGAATGCGGGCTTGGAGTTGGTTAAAGGTTTCCATTTTCATCCCGCCTGGTCGTCCTGAATGCCGTCGGTAGAGTTTTTGCGAACCCTTTTTCCCGGTAACGACTACTTTTTCAGCATTGACAACGATTACAAAATCGCCAGTATCCATGTGAGGAGTAAAAGTAGGTTTATTTTTTCCTCGCAGGATCATAGCAATTTCTGTAGCCAAACGTCCTAGGCGCTGGTCGGCAGCGTCTACAACATACCATTTTTGTTCTAGAGTTTCTTTAGTAGGGAGAGGAGTTTTACTCATCGATAATTTTTCCTTTATTGCTTGCCATTATTTTTTTGACTATTTGTTTATTCTTAGCTACCTAAGAGGAAAGCTGGCTGGGTATCAAACCAAACTTTTTTGGGAAAGGGAAATTCAGGATAACCAACTCTTAACAAGCACAGTCCTTTAGCGGGTGCAGAATACTTAACCTCGTCGCGGCGCTGATTTAACCACAATTCGGTAAAGCTCTCAGGCGATCGCCTTCCCCTTCCTACTTCTACTAGCATGCCCACGATTAGACGTACCATGCCATATAAAAAACCATTAGCTTGAATTTCGAGGTGTAAAAATTGTCCTCGTCGATCGCAGCGTGCCTCATGAATCTCTACCCAAGAATGAGTGCGGCGAGACCCAGCGCGCTGAAACGCTGCTAAGTGGTGTTTTCCCACTAAGGGGTTTAAAGCTGCCTGAATCAGAGACTCTTGCAAAGGAGCATGATAATAATGCCAGCTAAAAGGCTCTATAAACAGATTAGCTCGCTTTTCTGTATAGATAGTGTAGCGATAACGCCGCCAGCTCGCAGAAAAACGAGCGTGCCAAGTTGGGGAAACTCGCGCTGAGGCTCTAATTAGTATATCTTTAGGCAAGCGAGAGTTGAGAATTTTTGCCCATCTCGTCGCTGGAATAGCACCTACGTATTCAAAATGGGCTACTTGAGCTGCTGCGTGTACCCCTGCATCGGTGCGTCCCGCTCCGTGCAGAGTTACTGATTGTTGTAGTACTTGGGCGATCGCTTGTTCGATTTCTTCCTGTACTGTTCTATGCTGGGGCTGTCGCTGCCATCCGTGAAAGTGGGTGCCTAGGTATTGAATTACCAAGGCGACTCGCTTAGGGGTTGGCTCGCAGGCAAAAGACATGGTAAATTTTGACTACTCACACTAGCTCAATAATTGCCATTTCTGTATTGTCCCCTCTACGTC
>JBFRWL010000441.1:0-5154 GCA_051439565.1 Prochloraceae cyanobacterium | reverse complement strand
ACCTTGTTCGGCTCTCGATCCTATCTCGACTAGGGGCATTGAAGAATTAATGCGAGAGCTAAAACAAAAATACACGATTATTATCGTTACTCATAATATGCAGCAGGCTGCACGCATTTCTGATTTGACTGCTTTTTTCAATGTTGAAACCAACAAGCTAGGAGATAAAACAGGTTATTTAGTAGAGTATGCCTCTACAAAGTCAATTTTTGAAAACCCTCAACAGGAGGCTACTAAAGACTACATTAGCGGGCGTTTCAGTTAAAATTCTTAATCAAGAATATTTAATGAAGATTATGGTGACAGGGAATTGGAAAACTAACGATGGGAACTGCGATGCAAATTACAAAATTATGATAATGTTATAGTCTAATTACATTATTGTTAGTTTATGTCGAGACCAAGAAAATATTAATTTATTTTGTGCTTGAATTTAATTGGACTTTGAAGCAAAAGATGGGCTAACCAATTGATGGAAAAACCAGTATTAAATAAGGCTAAAAGTTGGGGGTTTACTACCCAACTGGGTGAAGAAAACAATTGGCAAATTTTACCTAGTCAGTCACAAGAAATTTGGCAACTAACTGAAGTTGATTCACGGTGGATCTTAAGTATCAAAAATGTACCTCAAATCTATTTGGATTCAGAAGAAGCGATCTCCTTTTTAAATCGGAGACAGAGTTCTAAAGTAGACGATTCTAACTATTCTTTTCAACAAGGAAAGTATGAAACTTTTTAACTAAAAAATAAAGAATTGCAAAACAACAATAGTTACAACAGTTATAAACTCACAAGTCTTCATAAAATAGAAATAGAGAATCTAAAAGTTTCTCAAATGTTAACGGAAAGAGAAGATGAATAATCATGAACTGCTCACTGGAGAAGGGAAAAAGCCAGATCGCCTCTCCTTGAAGCAGCAAAAACCTCTGGTGCAAATGCTACACAATCGCGTAGAGGGAAGAGTCCGTTACAAAGTGCGGGGACTACAGCAGTCAGGAAATTTGCAACAATATTTAACATTCAGGTTATCAGGGGAACCAGGCATTGATTTGGTGCGAACTAACTCTTGGACGGATAACGTCTTAATTCTGTTCAATAAAGAGCTTAATCAAAATGAAATCGCTTCTTTGATCGCAACCATTGTCCAGGAGTATAGACAACAATCCCCAGAAGCGACAAAGCTAATGCAAAACTGGTCGCAAACTAGATCCCAACAATCTCAGCTCTTGCCTTTAGAATCCTGGCATCTCCAAGAAACGGAAGCAATTTTAACTGAGTTAGAAACTTGTAGCAAATCAGGTTTATCTATAGAGAGGGTACAACATAATCTCCAGCAATATGGTGCCAATGTAATCACTGAATCTCAACCTCGTAGTGGATTAAGTATTTTTATAGATTATTTTAAATCTATTCCCGTGGCACTGTTAACCTTAGCCGCCGTGCTGTCTATCGTTACGGGGGGGATAATTGATGCTGGGGTGATTATGGGAGTTGTCGTGATCAATGCCATCCTGGGTTATGCGACCGAAAGCCAATCGGAAAAGATTATTCATTCCCTGAAAAATTTGGTGAATCCCTCTGCTTGGACAATCAGAGCTAGTAATTTAACCAAAATCAACTCTCAAGAAATTGTCATTGGCGACATATTAGTCCTCAAACCTGGTAGTTATGTTGCCGCTGATGCTAGATTAATTGAAGCAGAACGCCTGAGCGTTGATGAATCTGCCCTCACAGGAGAAAGTATTCCTGTACTTAAAACAACTCAGACTTTGACTGGTCAAGATATTCCCCTAGCCGAACGAGTCAATATGGTATATCGGGGTACGTTAGTCACTGGAGGACAAGGATTAGCTGTAGTAGTTGCTACGGGACAATTAACCGAAATGGGACGCATTCAAACCCTAGTCGGAGAAACTACTGTGCCCCAAACACCGATGGAACGGCAACTCGATCAAGCAGGAGGTCAACTCGTAGTGTTATCGAGTAGTGTTTGCGGTCTGGTTTTTACTTTGGGATTAATGCGGGGTTATGGCTTTATCCAGATGCTTAAAACCTCGATCTCTCTGGCTGTTGCTGCCGTACCTGAGGGCTTGCCCACTGTTGCTATTACCACTCTAGCTTTAGGAATCGGCAAAATGAGAAGGCATAATGTATTGATTCGTCGTCTCGATGCCATAGAAGCTCTGGGTTCAGTGCAAACTATCTGCCTGGATAAAACAGGAACCCTCACCGCCAATCAAATGTCTGTGGTCGAGATTTATACCGATGGTCAGAGAATCGAAGTTACCGACGGACAATTTCTGGTTGCAGGAGAGCCGCTCAACCCTTATCGCTGCGAAGAACTTTTAAAATTGATTCAGGTTTCAATTCTCTGTAATGAAAGTAAAGTCAACAATAATCATGATGGCAAGTATGAAGTTCAAGGCTCTGCGACGGAAAATGCGCTGATGCAAATGGCGATCGCTAATAGCATCGATGTCATAGAATTGAAACGCCAATATCCTCGCTTAGAAATCAACCATCGCTCGGAAAAGCAGAATTTTATGCGGACAATTCATCTTGTCGATCAATCACAAAAACTGGTAGCAATTAAAGGCAGTCCGAAAGAAGTACTAGAACTTTGTGCTTGGCAGCTCAAAAAAGGTGATAAAATTCCCCTCACTGAAGCAGATAGACAGGCGCTGGAAACAGAAAACGAGCGGATGGCAGGAAAAGCTCTCCGAGTGTTAGGGGTTGCCTACACTCAGATCGATGAGATCGCAAGTTCAGAAGAGCTCATTTGGTTGGGACTAGTAGGCATGGCCGATCCCGTAAGACATGGGGTTAAAGAATTGATGGGTTCTTTCCATGAGGCAGGAATCAAAACAGTAATGATTACTGGAGATCAAAGTCCCACTGCCTATGCCATTGGCAAGGAATTGAATTTAAGTCAAGGAAAGCATTTAGAAATTTTTGATTCAACTCACCTTAGCGATCTCGACTCCGAAGTTATGCAAGGATTATGCGATCGCGTTCAGGTTTTTGCCCGCATCAGTCCCGCTCATAAACTGCAAATTGTTCAAGCACTTCAGCAAGCAGGAAAAGTAGTCGCCATGACGGGAGATGGCATTAATGATGCGCCAGCCCTGAAAGCGGCAGAAGTAGGCATCGCCATGGGTCATGGGGGAACCGATGCCGCCAGAGAAGTAGCCGATGTTGTTTTAGAAGATGACCGCCTCGAAACCATGATTATTGCCGTGAGTCAGGGTCGGACAATCTATAACAACATTCGCAAATCTGTCCATTTCCTCTTATCCACTAACTTGAGTGAAATTATGGTCATGCTCTTGGCTAATGGAGTGGGACTGGGACAACCACTGAATGCGATGCAATTGCTGTGGCTCAATATGGTCACTGATATCTTTCCTGGTTTAGCGTTAGCCCTCGAACCTCCCGAACCACAAGTACTGCAAGTACCTCCTCGTCCTCCCGACGAACCTATTCTCAACCCCCAAGACTTCCAACGGATTATCGTTGAGTCGAGCGCTTTGTCGGTTAGTAGTATGGCAGCCTATGGCTACGGCATTTCCCGCTATGGCATTAGTCCTCATGCCAGTTCTGTTGCTTTTATGAGCTTAGTCACAGGTCAGTTAATCCATGCTTTAAGCTGTCGTTCAACTAAACCCTTAAGTACGATCAAGTTGCCACCAAACCATTATTTAACTTTGGCGTTGGGAGGTTCTTTGACTCTACAATTTATTTCCTTAGTTATTCCTGGGTTAAGAAGTCTGATGCAGGTTACTCCTCTTAATCTGCTTGATGGTGCAGTGATCGCTAATAGTGCTTTACTGCCACTCCTATTTAGTGAAGCAACTAAACCTCATGAGGTAGGGGAAAAACTATAAAACGAGATTTTAGATCAAGTCATGATTAAGTTGTATATTCAGCATTAATCTCTACATATTTGTAAGTCAAATCACAACCCCAAGCAGTACTTTGACCAGAGCCATTGCCGATGATTAAAGAGATTAAGACCGTATCATCTTTTAAATATTCCCCTGCTGCTGCTTGCTTAAGATAATTACTCGCCGCCTCGCGATCAAATTCTAGCGGTTGACCATTATCCATCAGACAAATATCTCCTAATTGAATACTCAATTCATCTTGATGAAATTTAACTCCCGCTCTTCCTGCTGCACCCGCAATCCTGCCCCAGTTAGGATCTCGTCCAAAAACAGCCGATTTGACTAAAGAAGAACCAGCAACCGTTTTCGCCACTTGGGCTGCTGCTTGATCGTTGGGGGCACCAGATACTTGGACTTCTATCAAACAAGTGGCACCTTCACCATCACGAGCGATCGCTTTAGCTAAATATTGACAAACTTCGGTTAACATAGCTTCTAATTTCTGGGCGTTTGTGCCCATTTCCCGAATCGCCGTAGTGCGAGATTGTCCATTAGCTAAGGCAATCACCGTGTCATTGGTACTGGTATCACCGTCAACAGTGATTTGATTAAAACTTTTATTCACAGCTCTTGTGAGCATTTCTTGCCATAAGTGGGTAGCAACTGCTGCATCGCAGGTAATAAATGCCAACATAGTTGCCATATTAGGATGAATCATGCCCGATCCTTTAGCAATGCCGCCAATTCGCACGGGACGACCTTCAAGATCAGTTTCTAGGGCAATTTCTTTGGTTACTAAGTCTGTGGTGATAATTGCTTCGGCTGCATCTTTGCCTCCTGCAACGGTCGCCGCAGCTACTAATTGAGGAATAGCTTGCCGCAGGGCAGCCATTTTGATTCTTTGTCCAATGACTCCCGTAGAAGCGAGGAGAATTTCTTCAGGAGCAATATTTAATTGTTTGGCTAGTAATTCTGCTGATTCAATCGCATCTTGCCAACCTAACTCTCCTGTACAGGCATTTGCTTGTCCTGAGTTACAGAGAATCGCTCTGATACTAGAATCTTCTTGCAGACGTTGGCGACAGTAGTCCACACAAGCAGCACGCACTTGGGAGAGCGTAAAAACTCCTGCTGCGATCGCCTCTGCTTCGGAAAGAATCAAGGTTAAATCTTTAGAGCCAGAAGCTTTTAGTCCCGCAGTGATGCCTGCTGCTTGATATCCTTTAGGCGCAGTAATGCCCCCATCTACTATTTGCCAATCTGCCATAAC
>JBFRWL010000440.1:0-5605 GCA_051439565.1 Prochloraceae cyanobacterium | reverse complement strand
GGTAAAGCTAGTTTGTATCCACCCAATCCAGATGGTAAACCACAGATTGTACTTACAGATGTAAATCAATTGGCTGATTTTCCTCCTGGACACTAACATTGCCCTAACTTCTCGTTCAAACGTCTTTAAAGAGGTTAATTTTAATAGAGATGCCTATACAGAAATTGCTCAAAGACAAATTACAGTTTATTTTCTTAGGATTGGCAGTTATTTTCTTTTGTCTGCTGATGGCACTTTTCCCTAGTCCTGTTCGCGCTGAAGTCTGGCATAAACTGGATGGAAATGCTGAGGATGTGAAGCCTCAACTGGCGGGTTCAGTATATGATCTGGGGGGTGGCGGTGCAGATGTTGACCGAGCTATTCAATGGACGATCAATCAAGTTCGAGGCTGTGAAGACTGCTCCAAGACGGTTGATTTAGTAGTGCTTCGTTTTCTGACAGATACAGATCAAAAAGCTTGGGATCGTTATCAACAAAAGCCTGACCTTCAAGCAGAGTATCTTGGATATCATGAGCTTTTTAATTCAGACAACTCACAACCCAAACTTAAGGGTTTAGACTCTATAGAAACCTTTGTCTTCTCTAATCCAGCTCGCCAAGATGCTAATCGATCTAGTATTACTAAGGCAATTGAAAAAGCCGAAGTTGTATTTTTAGCTGGTGGGGATCAATGCAAATATACCCGAAACTTTAAGGGAACTGGCATTGAATCTGCTATTGAGTCAGTTCAAGCTAGAGGAGGAGCTATTGGGGGAACTAGCGCAGGAGCGATGATTCAGGGAGAATGGATTTTTAATGCTTGTTCAGATGCTGTTACCTCCGATGATGCTCTTGCCGATCCTTATGAAGATATTCTCTTTACTGATAATTTATTCTCCTGGTCAGAACTCAAAGGAAGTATTGTAGATACTCACTTTTATCAAGATGATCGCATGGGTCGAGCTATGACATTTATAGCTCGTTTACTTAGAGATGGTATAACCAATCGGGTTCTAGCTATTGGCATTGATGAGAGAACATCGCTGGCGATCAATCGACAAGGTATCGGTCAGGTTATGACAGATGATGAAAAAGGTTCGGTGTACTTTATTCTTGGGGATCATCAACCTGACGTGTGCGAACCAGAAACACCTTTGAGTTTCTCAGATTATAAAATTTGGCGAGTCAGAGACGGTGAAACCTTTGATCTGCAAAATATTCCTCAAACTGGTTATTACCAGGTCAGTGTTGAGCGCGGGCGGATGTCTCCTGTCAATCCTTATCGTAACTAAAACCAAAGTTTCTTTTTTGCTTGGAATCAAAAGAAGATAACAAGAGGCGATCTCATTTTATCTAATCCCAAAAGGCGATCATATCGTTGTCAAGTCGATCTTTTCAATGCCTATTACACTCCCTGTTTGATTTTAGCGATCACCTGTATTAGTCGTTCCATTGCGATCGCTTTTGAGGGATACCCCATCGGCGATCGCCTTTTCCATTGGGTTTTATCGTGCTTTAGGGTTTGGTCGATCTTTTGAAGATGCGTTTAAGTTTGGCAAGAATGCTATTCAGTTAACGATTAATGATAGTTCAAATAGTAGAGATGCGATCTCTGAAGAAATGCGAAAGCTTGTAGCAATAGATGATGTTTCAGAAGCTGACATTGTTCAAGAGCATTTAAAACCTGTTCTTAGAGTAAACCCAGATTTGCCTAGCACTAGTATAAAAGCTAGGTTAATGACGAAAGAAACAATGGTTGTGAAGCCTGGACAAAGTGGTCGCCTGGAAGAAATAGAACTAGGGGAATTAGAGGATCAGTTAAAATTCCTAATTGAGAAAATCCAGTTTCTCAAACATTCTGAAAGAACTGATGACCTAAGCCCTCAGGAGCGTTTTCGGTTAATACAGCAGATTAAGGAAGGTGAGGCAGAACGAAAGCAAATTATAGAGAAAATCACAGTCTTGGAAAACAGACTCCATTATCAGTAGTAATGACTGCGGCAACAAAAGGAGGGCAATTGCTCAGAGAGGAAATGACTTATACTCTTGATCGAAATTTACAAATTCGCTACAGAGAACTACAGGATCAGTTTGATTACTTGAGTGACGAAATCCAGTTTCTCCAAGAATCTGAGAGAACTGATGACCTACCCCCTAAGCAGCGTTTTCGGCTAAAAAAGCAGATTGAGCAAGCTAAGACGAAACGCGAACAAATTGATCGGCAGCTTAAGCTAAAAGAACTTGAGAATACTTCAATTGCTATGTATCGAACTTTATTGAGGTTAGGCTACCGCCAGCAGGTTCGGTTATTCCGTAGATTAATTGAAGCTGAGTCAGTTGCTGCTTTCTTGATCCATGGGTTTCCAGATTACGGGCAACGCTGGTTATTAAATCGTTTGGTGGTGCAATATGTTCCCTACTGTTTAACTGGTAAAGTTATATCAGTAAATGTCGGTCGTAAAGTATGCAGAAATGATGTGAGTTCACTATGGCGTGAAGTGGCTCGTCGCGTTGGCTTACGGGGGAAAGAATCTTCGCCTTCAGAAATTGCCGAGAGGGTTTATCAATGGTGGGAGACCCAGAATGTTTTATTTGTTTTTCATGAAGTGGAAACTATGCCAGAAGACTGTTTATTCAAACTCATTCATAACTTTTGGCTGCCGTTGATCGAGAATATCCAAGAGCAACAATCTCAACTGAGCAAATTTAAGTTATTAATGTTTTTGATTGATTATGAAGGTTGTGTCGGTAGTTGGGATGTTTCCTTTGCTGAAAAACTGAATTCCAATTGGACACCTCAGACCCCCATTAGATCGCCAAAGATTACTGAATTTTCTGATAATGATTTAGTTGATTGGATCGAAACAGAGTATGATCATCTGCCCACTACACTCACCGCTAGTGTTGACAAAACGGTTCAGACAATTTTGGCAAACAGTGACAATGGGATTCCTGAGCTTGCCTTAGAAGCAATTTGTAATCACTGTAGCTGTGACTGGTACGAGGAATCAGAGAAATGGTTGAAACTATGAGTAACAAGCGGTTGGAATATACTGGTAAAAAACAGCCTAATCCTGGGGAGCGTGATGCCAATGGACAACTGCTCTATCCTTATTTGCCCAGCGCAGAGCTGGTTGAAGCTGTAAATTTAGCTATCTATCTGGAACGCCCTTTGCTACTTAAAGGAGAGCCAGGATGCGGCAAGACCCGTTTGGCTCGTGCTGTGGCTTACGAGCTTGGTTTGCCATTTGAAGCCTGGTACGTCAAGTCAAGCAACCGAGCACGAGATGGTCTGTACACTTATGATGCGGTTAGTCGCTTACGTGATGCTCAACTTGCGGCAGTAGGTCGCATTACCAAAGATGAGGATATTCAACGAATTAGTGACCCTGCTACCTATATCAGATGGGGACATATAGGAAGGGCATTCCAGAATAATCAGCAGACTGTGGTTCTGATTGACGAAATTGATAAGGCTGATATTGACTTTCCCAATGATCTACTTCTAGAGTTAGATGAGTCTCGATTTCTGGTAGAAGAGACCGAGAATATAGTTCAAGCCAAAGCCAAACCGATTGTTTTTATTACCAGTAATGATGAAAAAGATTTGCCAGACGCTTTTCTGCGTCGCTGTTTATTTCACTATATAGAGTTCCCAAAGCCTGAAGAGTTGATTGAGATTGTTAAAGCTCACTTTCCAACTTCACCAGAAGAAGTAGTAAACAAAATTATTGATCGTTTCTTACAGCTACGGGAGGAAATGCGTCAGGACAAGGGTGATGCTGGTAAGAAAGTCAGCACCAGCGAGTTGCTAGATTGGTTTCGCGTTCTATCCCATCATGAAGAAGACGAAATTCTGAACAGATTAGCTAGAGAACTTTTATTTCCAGGTGTTCTGCTAAAAAGTTGGGAGGATTACCGCATTTATACAAAGCGATTGCACGTAGCAGAGCCTACTTCTAAATCTTCTCCACAACATGGCGGTTCTAAGAGAGGAGGGAGTCGTGAATGAGGTACCCTTTATTGAACTATTGACGGAACTGTTTAACCGACTTCGAGAAGCTGGTCTGCCCCTCGGTATTGATGAATATCATTTGCTATTGCGAGCGTTGCAAGGAGGTTTCGGGGTCAGGGATTTAGCCTCCTTGAAACGCTTATGCAAAACCTTGTGGGTTAAATCAGCAGAGGATAAGTGTCTGTTTGATTATTATTTTAAGCAGTTGCCATCTGAGTTAGAGCAAACAGGAGTTACCCTCTACCTAGAAGAGTATCCGTCTCCCCATCTACCTGAGCCTCAACTTCAGC
Organism: Prochloraceae cyanobacterium; assembly: GCA_051439565.1. Taxonomy (GTDB): domain Bacteria; phylum Cyanobacteriota; class Cyanobacteriia; order Cyanobacteriales; family JBFRWL01; genus JBFRWL01. The sequence continues at coordinate 1,321 of JBFRWL010000440.1, read as the reverse complement.
CATCCAAATCCAAGTCCCAATTACCTGAGTTTGCAATTCAATCACCTGAGTCCAAACCCCAGCTACCTGAAAAATTTCAACCGCTTGCGCCTGAACTTCAACCACCCCAACCTTTACCTTCACAACCTCTAGATGACTTCTTTATTGAATCTATGGAAGATGAGATGCAAGTTGCTACAGCCGTATTGCAAACTAGTAATAAGGATATTGAAATTCCCTATGGTCACTTGGTTCCGACGGGGGAGTATCTTTCAGTAACTCGGCGGCAGATGAAACAAAGTTGGCGTTATTTACGGCGTCCAATCCGTGAAGGTCCACGAGTAGAACTAGATCTAGAAGCGACTGTTAATCAGATTGGATGCCAGGGAATTATGCTGGAGCCAGTGCTCATACCTTGCCGAGTGAATCGGGCGGAATTACTGCTGCTGGTTGACCAGGATGGCTCAATGGTGCCGTTTCATGCACTGTCACGCCGATTAGGAAAAACTGCCTCGCGGGGAGGACGCTTGGGTAGAGCTGGCATCTATTACTTTCACAATTGTCCTATTGAATATCTCTACCGCGATCCTTATCAACTAGAAGCTGAATCTGTTGCGGATATTCTGTCGCGGCTGCGCCCAGATCGCTCGTCCGTGTTGATTTTTAGCGATGCAGGAGCAGCACGAGGAGGCTTTAGCCCTGAACGCATTGAATTGACAGAAGCGTTCCTTAACCAGCTCAGACAGGAAGTGCGTTATATTGCTTGGCTCAATCCCATGCCTCGGTCGCGCTGGGAAAATACGACCGCGGGGCAGATCGAGCAGCTGGTACCAATGTTTGAATTCAGTCGCCGAGGGTTGCAGGATGCAATTGGGGTACTGCGGGGACACCCGACGAATTTAGAAGGACGGAAAATATGAGAACTGAAGTAGCCCACCGACGCATTGAAGCTTTTCGCAGACGCTTTGGAGAAGCCCATCTCGCTCTAGCATATCATGCTGCCTTTCCTTTAGCACTTACCCCCGATTTATTGTACCGTCTGTGGTCTTATTTCCGACGCGATATTCACGCTGAAGTTCTCAACATTCCCTGGATTGCAGTGGCAGATTTGCTTCTCTCTAGCCTCTGTGATGAAGTGGGATACGAACTCTACGAGATGAAAGGGGCAGTAAGAAGTACGCTTCTTAGACAGTTGAAGGCTAACTCACGCTTCGGTATTCAGCGAATCAATGACTTGTCTGACTTTTTACTTGCCTATGTAAAACAGCAAATTGATAGTTCCGATCTCGACACTCGTGACTTTGCTCAGACTCAGAGATGGACGGCGTTAGCCCTGTCTCTT
>JBFRWL010000439.1:0-4561 GCA_051439565.1 Prochloraceae cyanobacterium | reverse complement strand
AGCCAGGGGTTGATACTTAGCACCTGTTACTGTTTCTAGCGAAGGTAGCGTCGCTCCTTTACCACCGTCAACAGCTAGGGCTTTTAACTCGTTCTTGTGGGCTTGATAGTAGGATAAGCCAAAGTAACCTATCCCATTGGTATCTTTCTGAACTCCTTCCACAATCAGATTATCATCTTCACTGGCTATATAATCTTTGCGGCTGACTCCCGCTTTTCCTACTATAGCTTCGGTAAAATAATCAAAGGTTCCCGAATCCTTATCGGGACCGAATAGCTTGATAGGCTGGTCGGGAAAGCTTTCTCTCACTTGATTCCAACGGGTAATTTTCCCCCCAGCAGCAGGTTCCCAGATCTTTTTCAACTCTTGAGTCGTAATAGTGCTAATCCAGTTATTATTTGGATTGACTACCACACTCAGAGCATCAAAGGCGATCGGGAGTTCAATATAGGATACGTTATTCTGACGGCATAGAGCCATCTCGTCTGCTTGAATAGGACGGGAGGCATCGTTGATATCGGTTTTCCCTTCGCAAAACTTACGGAAACCGCCGCTTGTCCCGGAGATATCTACGCTAATGTCAACGGGTTTTTGGGAGCTGGCAAGAAATTGATCTACTGCTGCCTTAGTAATCGGGTAAACGCTGCTAGAGCCGTCAATCGTAATAGATTTTTCCGATTCGGGTAAGGCGCAGGAAAACAGCACTGCTCCTATTGCTACACTGGAAATGATCGATTTAACAGAATTGAGCGAGGTTTGCCACGAAACACTCATTTTTGTTCCCTCCGAATTTGGTTGATGGGAGAACTATTGATCTCAATTATTTCAAAAAAACCAGCATAAAACTGCCCAAATCACCTTCAATACTTAAAAATAAATTAAGAATAAATTATTTTTACTGGAGCTACTTTAATTTCCTTCTGCCAATTGGGTTCCCTTCTGTTATCAATTATCATAAAATTGTAATACTTTTTTACATAATAAAGCCAAGCTATTAGGGAAATTATTAATGTTGCGACTCGAACGTATTAGTAAAATTTATCCGACAGGGGAAATTCTTAAAGATGTCAACTGGGAAGTCAAGTCGGGAGAGAGAATTGGCTTAGTAGGTGTCAATGGTGCGGGTAAATCTACTCAACTGAAAATCATTACCGGAGAAATTGAGCCTACTGCTGGTGAGGTTATCCGTCCTGCTAATTTGCACATTGGCTATCTAACTCAAGAATTTGAAGTAGAACCGACTTACACGGTAAGAGAAGAATTGTGGACGGTATTTAAACAAGCTAACCAGGTACAGCAGTCTTTAGCACAGGTGGAACGAGACATGGAAACTGCTTCCCCTGAGCAATTAGAAAAACTAATCAAAAAGTTAGATAAATTGCAACGTCAATTTGAAGGACTCGAAGGTTATGCTTTAGATGCTCAAATTGAGAAAATTTTGCCAGAGATGGGATTTGGTCCAGAAGATGGCGATCGCTTGATAAGTTCCTTTAGCGGTGGCTGGCAAATGCGGGTAAGTTTAGCGAAGATTCTGCTACAAAGCCCGGATTTATTACTTCTTGACGAACCAACTAACCATCTAGATTTAGCAACTATTGAGTGGCTAGAAAATTATCTCAAAGGTTTAAAAACGCCGATGGTAATTGTCTCCCACGATCGCGAATTTATCGATCGTCTCTGCACGAAAATTGTCGAGACAGAACGGGGCATTTCTACCACTTATTCTGGCAACTATTCGGCTTATTTACAGCAAAAAGCAGAAGCACAAAACGCTCAACTATCTACTTACGAACGACAACAAAAAGAAAGAGAAAAACAGCAAGCATTTATTGAAAAATTCCGAGCCAGTGCTACTCGCAGTACCCAGGCAAAAAGTAGAGAAAAACAGTTAGAAAAAATGGAGCTAGTAGAAGCGCCTACTGCTAGTTTAAAACAACTCAAGTTTCGCTTTCCTCCTGCTCCTCGCAGTGGCCAAGAAGTAGTAATCATTGAAGATTTGACCCATACCTATAACGACGATATTCTCTTTTTGGGCGCAGAGTTGTTAATCGAAAGAGGCGATCGCATTGCTATACTTGGTCCTAATGGTTCGGGAAAATCTACCATTCTGCGGATGATAGTCGGTACAGAAAAACCCGAATCAGGCACAGTACAATTAGGCAAGCATCAGGTTACTCCTGGTTATTTTGAGCAAAATCAGGCAGAAGCTTTGGAACTAAATAAAACTGTGATGGAAACTATCCACGATGAAGTACCGGACTGGAAAAATCAAGAAGTACGTAGTCTTTTGGGACAGTTTCTTTTTAGTGGCGATACTGTATTTAAACAAGTTAATGCTCTTAGTGGAGGAGAAAAAGCTCGCCTGGCTCTGGCAAAAATGCTGCTATCTCCAGCTAACTTACTCATACTAGATGAGCCGACCAATCATCTAGATATTCCGGCTAAAGAAATGCTCGAAGAAGCAATCCGCCATTACGATGGAACTTTAATTGTTGTCTCTCACGATCGCTATTTTATTTCCCAGGTCGCTAACAAAATTGTCGAAATTCGTAACGGCGAACTATTAATTTATCAAGGAGATTATCATTACTATTTAAGTAAACTTGAAGAAGAGAAGCAAAAAGAACTTCAACGTATAGAAGCAGCCAAGAAAGCAGCTAAAAAAGCTGCGAAGAAGAAGAAAAAGAAAACAGCACTTAAGTAAGGAGAGCGGCCGATCGCGCAGCGCCACTTCACGCGCCGCGATCACGGACTCGAAGAGGGGCGAAGCCCAGTGCGTCGAAGACCAGCTGATCTCTTCGAGATCGGCAAGAAACAAAATTTATCCCAGCTTAGGGAACAAATAGATGAGATTTCAAGTCTGTACTGAAACAATAAGCAGCTAGCTGCTTATCCTCAGTTAGCTAATTCGTAAAGAAACAATAAGGAAATTTCCATGAAATCATGAAATTAGAACATGAACGATACATAATTACAATAATAAAAAAAGAGTATAGCTACCTATAAAGGTTTTGTGTTAATCGTTGAATAACAACTTAGATAGAATGAGGGTTAAAATGGGAAAGCAATTGAATATAGCAACAATCAATCTGGCTCCTTGCTGGAAAATCCCTTAGTTGGCGATCGCTCAAGATTAAGCTTTCACTAATTTCACTATTGATTCCTCAAGATAACTATCGATTATGAAATTTTTATTAGTTGAGGACGATCAGTGCATCGCTGAAATGCTCAAAGAAGTTCTTAACGACCATCATTATGTCGTTGATGTTGCCAACGACGGTCAAACAGGTCTGGAGTTGCTCAAACTCTTTAACTATGACCTACTGCTGCTAGATGTAATGCTGCCCAAATTGGATGGGATTAGTCTTTGTCGCCAGTTGCGTGCTAGTGGCTATCGCCTACCAATTCTGATCTTAACTGCTAAAGATAGCACCCAAGATCAAGTTAAAGGACTAGATGCAGGAGCAGATGACTATGTTACCAAACCTTATAATTTTGAAGAGTTACTAGCGAGAATTCGCGCTTTGCTACGTCGAGGTAACTCTTCTATGGCCCCAGTAATGGAGTGGGGAGCTTTGCGTCTCGATCCTAGTACTTGTGAAGTCACTTACCAAGATCGTCCCCTGACGTTGACTCCCAAGGAATATCGTCTCATGGAGTTGTTCCTACGTCATGGCTGTCGCGTCTTGAGCCGCAGTATAATTATGGAAAATCTTTGGTCATTCGAGGAATATCCACAAGAGGATGCAATTAAAGCTCATATCAAGCGTTTAAGACAAAAATTGAAAGAAGCTGGAGCTTTAGATAATGTTATTGAAACAGTTTATGGTCTAGGTTACCGCCTTAAACAAAATTCTTCACGAAATTCTTCTTAGCCAGAATAGTTAATTCTTATTAACCTCCTCTTCTACAAAAGAATTTAAATGCGACCAAAAACGCTCTTGCAATTTCAAAGCTTGAAACTCTTCATCGATCGAAGCATACTTGGGTTTGATAACGGTTAAGTTATTTGAACTACTAACACCAGAATCAGCTATAAATTCGGGATTATCCTTAAGTTTGAAGGAAATGGATTCACTGGGAGATTTTCTCTGCAGTTGATAGCTAGTAATTTTGGGTAGTTGGGGCTGTTGAATAGCTGTTGAAGTGCCAGTAGAGCGAGTAATTTTTGGCGGTAAGATCTGTTGTGATGAGGCTTGAAACTGCCCCATAAACTTTTTCATCTTCTTTGGTTCTGGTAAGTCTAAGTTTAAAGAAACAGTTGCAATCTTGTGTGAGATCACTAATTCCGGGTAAGAAGAGAGCTGGTCTTTAATTACTAAATAATCAGCAAAATAGCTTTTTGCAACTGGAGGTTTCCTCACTAATACCGAATTTACTTCTCGTTTAAAGATAATCTGAGGATCGAAAAAGCGACTTTGATGTAATCTGGTTTTATCCTGCTTCGGAAGAAAGGTAGACGCAACAGAGTACCAAAGGCTACTGCACCGCAGGTAAGCAGGGTCAAGAGACAGGGAAGACAAGGGGGACAAAATTACTCCCACACTCCCCACACTCCCCA
>JBFRWL010000438.1:0-15330 GCA_051439565.1 Prochloraceae cyanobacterium | reverse complement strand
GTGGTCTAACCCATTGTGCATTACATCTGTAGTTAGAGCGGAACGATCTAACCCCAAAGTGTGACCGATTTCATGAGCGATAGCAGCAATTCTCATTTTGGACAAAATAAAAGATTAGTTCTCTATTATTTTGAGAGAACTAAAATTAATTGAGGACTAATTTTCACTTCCCGAGACAAATATAAAGAAAACCTTAAGAGTATTGTTCGACTCTACCCAATCCCTCCATAGTGTACGGTGATATTTTTGCCTTATCCATATCTCTGTATCTGGCACAGGTCATTAAAGTATTAATTCATTAAAGTATTAATTCATTAAAGTATTAATTTGTCACTGTTTGGCGATTTTGCCGATCTTTCGGTTTAATGGGCGATAATTGTTCTGACAATCAATTCATTATTTATGGCTCATGTAACCTTTGAACAAGTGACGAAGCGATTTGGAGATTATATCGCTGTTAATAATCTGAATCTTGACATTAAGGATGGTGAATTTTTGGTCTTTGTCGGACCGTCAGGTTGTGGAAAAACTACTTGCTTAAGGCTGTTGGCGGGGCTGGAGTCCATTACCAAAGGACAAATTTATATTGGCGATCGCCGAGTCAACGAATTGCCTCCGAAAGATCGCGACATTGCTATGGTGTTCCAGTCTTATGCTCTCTATCCTCACATGAGCGCCTTTGAAAATATGGCGTTTAGTTTGCAGTTGCAGGGGAAATCTAGCACAGAAATTAAGCAGCGTGTCCATAGTGCGGCGCAACAGTTAGGAATTGAAAATTGTCTCAACCGCAAGCCGAAGGAACTGTCCGGTGGTCAACGACAACGGGTGGCAGTTGGTCGGGCGATTGTACGAGAACCAGCCGTATTTTTGATGGATGAACCATTGTCTAATCTGGATGCGAAATTGCGAGTACAGGCGAGAAAAGAAATCGGCAAACTCCATAAAACGCTGAAAACCACTTTTATCTATGTCACCCACGACCAAGTGGAAGCTATGACCATGGGCGATCGCATTGCGGTGATGAAGGATGGCATTTTGCAGCAGGTAGACACCCCGACCAACTTATATAACAACCCTACTAATATGTTTGTAGCTGGATTTATCGGTAGTCCGGCGATGAATTTTTTTGAGGTGGAAAAGGTCGAACAGCAAGGAAAAATCTATTTACAGTTGGGTCAAGATTTGATTTCCCTTCAACAATATCTTCCCCAGTTTCGGGCAGATACAGGCGATCGCCCTCTCATCCTTGGGATTCGCCCTGAAAATATTTACCATCCCCAATATCTTCCCCCAGAGATTCAAGCTCTCAAAATTAGAGCAAAAGTCAATCTCGTTGAAATGATGGGTAATGAACTCATTGTTTATCTCGAAAGTCCAGATGGTGCAGAATTGATTGCCCGTCTCGATTCCCGTACTAGGCTAAGACAGGGGGAAAGCCTTGATTTATTATTTGATACCCAACGCTTTTATCTCTTCGATCGGGACATGGAAACAGTAATTTTTTGAGGATTGAACTATTATGAACCGACTTGAAGGATAATTCTGCCAGAGAATTTGAATTACGAGTTTTAATAATGCTGTATCGGTTAGTTATTTGCTATGATTCTTTAGTCAAGGCTTGATCTAAACTCCAGTTTTTAAAGAATTCAATGTTTGTTTAATGAAAAATTCGCAAATAATCTCTCAACTTGGTTTATTTTCTGCCGCATTGATCGGTTTGACTATGTTATTCGGTTGTCAAGCAGCGAAAGATAAGAGTGAAAGTTCCGGTGATAGTAAAAAAAAACAAGTCACAATTCTCGGTGTGATCGTTGGTGAACAGCAAAGAAAACTCGAACAAGCCTTAGCTCCATTTACAAAACAAACAGGTATTGAAATTATTTATGAAGGCACGGACACTTTTGCCACGACATTACCGATTCGTGTAGAGTCCGGTAATCCTCCAGCTCTGGCGATGTTTCCCCAACCGGGTTTAATGGCAGATTTTGCTAGAGAAGGGAAATTGATTCCTCTGACGAACTTTATGACTCCCAAACAGTTGCAGGCGGCTTATGCTAATTCTTGGTTGGAGTTGGGCAGCGTTAACGATACTCTTTATGGGGTTTGGTATCGGGCTTCGGTGAAAAGTTTGGTGTGGTATAACCCGAAGGTCTTTGAGAAAAACAATTACGAGATTCCCAAAACTTGGGATGAGATGTTAGTCCTGAGCGATCGCCTGGTGGCAGAGGGAAAAACCCCCTGGTGTATCGGCATGGAAAGTGGAGATGCGACGGGATGGGTTGGTACAGACTGGGTTGAAGATATCATGCTACGAACGGTGGGGGCGAAAACCTACGATCGGTGGATTACCCACCAAATCCCTTTTACAGATAATTCTGTGAAAAACGCCTTTGAAACCTTTGGTAGAATTGCCCGCAACGAAAAATATGTCTATGGTGGCATAGTGGGAGTCCTCAGTACACCTTTCGGAGATTCGATTCAAGGGCTATTTGGAGATAATCCTAATTGTTATCTCCACCGCCAAGCAAATTTTATTGCTTCTTTCCTACCAGAAGAGGTGAACACCGCAGAAGATGTAGCAATTTTCCCCTTGCCGCCCATCAATTCAGAACAGGGGTTACCAATTTTGGTAGCAGGGGATGTGTTTGCCATGTTTAAGGACACACCAGAAGCTCGCAAGTTAATGGAATACCTTGCCAGTGAAGTGCCCCATGAAATTGCAGCGGGTTTAGGGGGGTATATTTCTCCCCGAAAAAACATCGCTATCAATCTGTATCCTGATAAATTGACGAAAAAACAGGCGCAAATTCTTGCCGATGCAGAAGTGATTCGTTTTGACGGGTCGGACATGATGCCTGGTGCGGTAGGAACAGGGACTTTCTGGTCAGGCATGGTGGACTATGTTGGCGGGATGGATGTAGATAGAGTCTTGCAAAGCATTGAAGACAGTTGGCCAGACTAATTCTTCAATCCCCTTCTTTTTCTTGAATGGGAATTCTTAAGCCTTCTTGAAAAAAGAGATTCAAGCTTAAGTTGTCACCAATGTTGTGAAGATGAGGCAAAGATGGAAGTTTTTTCTCGCATTTTAGACGTAGTTTTAGCGATCTTCTTTGGCTGTGGCGGCGTGATTGGGATATTTTATCTGGCCAACTATGGGATCAATGCCCTCCCCCAACCTTGGAATCGTCACTTTTTGCCGTGGGTGTATATCGCACCAGCGATGGCGATTTTATCCGCTTATTTAATTTTGCCTACTATTCAGACGATTTATCTCAGCTTTTTTGATGGACGAGCGCAGAATTTTGTCGGTTTTAAAAATTACGTCTTTGCCTTCACCGATCGAGCTATGCTTGTGGCATTTCGCAACAATTTATTATGGCTAATATTGGTCACTGGGGTCAGCGTTAGTTTGGGGTTAATTATTGCCGTCTTGGTGGATAAAGTCCGCTATGAACCGATTGCCAAATCCTTAATTTTCTTACCCATGGCGATTTCCTTTGTAGGAGCGAGTGTCATTTGGAAATTTATGTATGCCTACAAACCTGCAGGGGACAATCAAATCGGTTTGCTTAATGCCATCATGGTCAATTTAGGCTTTGAACCAGTCGGTTGGCTGGTGGAACGTTCGGTCAATAATTTGTCGCTGATTGCCATCATGATTTGGCTGTATACGGGCTTTTGTATGGTTATTTTATCGGCGGCGGTTAAAGGCATTCCAGAAGATGTCATTGAAGCAGCTCGAATGGATGGGGCAAACAGTTGGCAAATTTTTTGGCGGATAACTATTCCCATGATTCGTTCCACCATTTTGGTCGTCAGTACGACGGTGGTGATCTTAGTTTTGAAAGTATTTGATATTGTCTTTGTGATGACTGGGGGGAATCAAGGGACGGAAGTGATTGCCAGTCGCATGATTAAAGAAATGTTTAACTTCCGCAATTTTGGGCGGGGTAGTACGCTCGCCGTCATTTTATTAATTTTAATTATTCCCGTGATGATTAGTAATATTCGCAGATTTAGAGTACAGGAGAAATTGAGATAATGGGGATAAAACGCCAAAAAAAACCAGAATTTTGGCAGAAAGCACCAATTAACATTGCTATTTTAATTATTTCTTTTATTTGGACCTTGCCCACGATGGGACTCTTGATTAGTTCCTTTCGACGGCGCGATGCCATGCTAGAGACGGGGTGGTGGACAATCTTTCAGCATCCTTTTGAACTCACCCAATATCATCTGGGTAATTACCTTGAAGTGCTTCAATCTCAGGGAATGGGACAGGCATTTTTAAACAGTTTGACCATTTCGATTCCGGCGACGGTTATTCCTATTGCGATCGCCACCTTTGCTGCCTATGCTTTTGCCTGGATGAAATTTCCCGGACGACAACTCTTATTTATCATTGTGGTTTGTCTGTTGGTGGTTCCTCTACAAACAACCCTAATTCCGATTTTGCGGGCGTACCGAATTTTAGGATTATCCAACAGTTTTTTAGGGGTTTGGTTGGCGCATACGGGCTATGGCTTGCCCCTAGGTATTTATTTATTACGCAACTATATTGGAGCATTACCCAACGACCTGATAGAAGCAGCACAAGTCGATGGTGCATCCCACCTCAAAATTTTCACCAAGCTCATCGTCCCTCTCTCTATGCCAGCGATCGCCTCCTTTGCAGTGTTTCAATTTCTCTGGGTCTGGAATGATTTACTGATTGCTCTAATCTATCTCGGCGGAACTCCTGATGTTGCCCCTGTAACGATTCAACTTAGTAATATGGTCGGCTCTCGCGGTCAGGATTGGCATTTACTGACTGCTGGAGCATTTATCACCATGACTGTACCGTTAATGGTATTTTTTGGACTGCAACGCTATTTTGTGCGTGGAATTCTTGCCGGTTCTGTAAAATCCTAAGCATTAGCTGAACACGACTTATCAAAACTTAACAAAAACTCAGAACGAGATTTTAATGGGATCCCTCTGTCTGATAGACTTTTGAGGTAAAGCTGAGACCACACGAGAACTAAAAAATCACCATAATAAGCAGCTGGGAGGAAAACTTTCGTGGAAAATACTCTGGGTTTAGAAATTATTGAGGTAGTAGAGCAAGCAGCGATCGCCTCAGCTAAATGGATGGGCAAAGGTGAGAAAAACACCGCTGACCATGTAGCAGTAGAAGCAATGCGGGAGCGCATGAACAAAATTTATATGCGAGGTCGCATCGTCATCGGAGAAGGAGAAAGAGACGAGGCTCCCATGCTCTACATTGGTGAAGAAGTAGGCATTTGTACCCGCGAAGATGCTGCAACATATTGCAATCCAGAAGAATTGGTAGAAATAGATATTGCCGTCGATCCCTGCGAAGGTACTAATCTCGTCGCCTACGGACAACCAGGTTCAATGGCAGTACTAGCAATTTCAGAAAAAGGCGGTTTGTTTGCTGCACCGGACTTTTACATGAAAAAGTTAGCCGCACCGCCAGCAGCGAAGAATCACGTAGATATTAACAAGTCGGCTACCGACAACTTGAAAATTATCTCCGAGTGCCTAAGTCGTTCTATTGAAGAACTAGTGGTGATTGTGATGGATCGCCCCCGTCACAAGGAACTAATTGCAGAAATTCGCGCAGCTGGAGCGAGAGTAAGACTAATTAGCGACGGCGACGTGTCCGCAGCGATATCTTGTGCATTTGCTGGGACCAATGTCCATGCTCTCATGGGAATTGGTGCTGCACCAGAAGGGGTGATTTCGGCAGCAGCAATGCGCTGTCTGGGAGGTCACTTCCAGGGACAGTTGATCTACGATCCAGAAATTGTTAAGACTGGGTTGATTGGCGAAAGCAAAGAAAGCAACATTGCACGACTCAAAGAAATGGGAATAGACAATCCCGATCGCACCTACAATGCAGAAGAGTTAGCATGTGGGGAAACAGTGCTATTTGCCGCCTGCGGGATTACTCCAGGTACCCTGATGGAAGGGGTGCGCTTCTTCCACGGAGGAGCGAGAACTCAGAGCTTGGTTATTTCTTCACAGTCACAAACTGCCCGCTTCGTAGACACGATCCATATGTTCGATCAACCTAAGGCACTGCAATTAAACTAAACAGATTGCATTTGTCATCTTCAGTAGAGCTAAAAGTCACAGCTAACCACTAGGGGGTAGGGGAAGTGTGGGGAGTGTGGGAAGTGTGGGGAGTAATTTTATCCTCCTTGTCCCCCTTGTCCCCCTTGTCTCTTTTTGCTCTACTGATACTACCAATTGAAATAATTATGTTAATCAAGAATAGACTTCTTGAAGGAGTGTTAAGCTAGGAATGTTATAGCCGAAAGCCAACTTTTTGGGGTTTGCTAAGAGGCTTTGTCAATAAAATTTGTTGGCAAAATGTTTTGCCAAGGAAAGATTGAGGAAACTCCAATAAAATTAAAATACCTGAGCAATAATCTCTAACTTTTTCTTTGTTCGCTAAATAGCTTTACTAGTGCAGCGCGGCAGAAATAACTCGCCAGGGGCAAATAGGTCGAAACCCCTATATTAAAAAGCTTCTGACTTCCGCGTAGCGGCACTAGCTAGCTCTTAAAACGCCAACCTTGGGAGAACACATGAACATTGCAGTTGTTGGTCTTAGCCATAAAACCGCACCAGTAGAAATTCGCGAAAAACTAAGTATTCCAGAAACTAAACTAGAAAGCGCCATCGCTTCTTTGCGCAAGCTACCTCATATAGAAGAAGTTGCTATCCTTAGTACTTGTAACCGCTTAGAAATTTATGCGGTTATTAGTCAAACAGAAACAGGGGTAGGAGAAATCGCCCAGTTTCTCTCAGAAATCAGTCAAATTCCCCTGCAACAATTACGCAGACATTTATTTATATTTCTACATCAGGATGCTCTCAGGCATCTAATGCGAGTAGCGGCAGGTTTAGAAAGCCTAGTGCTAGGGGAAGGCCAAATCTTAGCACAGATCAAAAATACTCACAAACTAGCGCAAAAATATCAAGGGATTGGCAGGCTGCTCGATCGCTTATTCAAACAAGCAATGACCGCTGGTAAGAGAGTCCGCAGCGAAACTAGCATCGGTACGGGAGCAGTATCAATTAGCTCGGCGGCAGTAGAGTTAGCTCAACTTAAAGTTAGAGACTTGACATCTTGCACCATAACCATTATAGGCGCTGGCAAGATGTCGAGATTATTAGTGCAGCACCTATTGGCAAAAGGAGCAAGGCAAATTGCTATTGTCAATCGCTCTCACAGAAGAGCAGAAGAATTAGCCAAGCAGTTTCCCCAGGCGGAGCTAAAAATTCACTCTCTTTCCGAAATGATGAGCGCGATCGCTACTGCAGACATTGCTTTTACTAGTACAGCAGCATCGGAGCCGATCCTCGATCGAGCTAAACTAGAAGCTAGCTTAGTAGGACTTCAATCTTTAATCCTGATTGATATTTCTGTACCCCGCAATGTTCATGCTGATGTCAGTGGTATGGACAATGTGGGTTCCTATAATGTAGACGATTTAAGAGAAGTAGTGGCGAGGAATCACGAAACCCGCCGTAAAATGGCACAGGAAGCAGAAGAGTTACTAGAAGAAGAAATAACAGCCTTTGAACTGTGGTGGCGATCGCTCGAAACAGTACCGACAATTAGCTGTTTGCGTTCCAAAGTAGAAACCATCCGCGAGCAAGAATTAGAAAAAGCACTATCTCGCTTAGGTACAGAATTTGCCGAAAAACACCAAGAAGTTATTGAAGCCTTAACTAGAGGTATTGTCAATAAAATTCTTCACGAACCAATGGTACAATTGCGGGCGCAGCAAGATGTAGAAGCGCGACGCAAGGCAATGGAGTCTCTGCAAATGCTGTTCAACCTAGATACGAAAAAACAATATAGTTAACCATTCACCTATAACTCCTGATTTATTATTAATCAAATAATCTATTTCAGTAGCTTCTTCACCTTCCTGACTCCTGTTGTTGTTTGACGGACAGGGATCACCAATTTTCGGTGGATAGTAGTGGTTGATCGGGCTCTTTTTGGCTTAAACTCAGGAGATAGGTGAAATTCTCTTTCCTCACTTCTGCTTGTAGTATGTGCTTAGCATAGAAACAACTTCGTTGATCTTAGAGGCAATATAGGTGGTTGCACTCCCGATTAATTTTGTTACTTGAGGCTGAAAATCCTGTAGACGAAGTAAATACTCGACTTATCTTAGTTTCTTACCAATTTTCTACCATTTTGACAGCCAAAAACGCCTTAAAATGTCCAACCTTAACCCCATTATTGACAAGAGGAACAGGTTATCAACAGAAAGTGATAAGCTATGAAAGTCTTCAGTATTAGGTTTGTCCAAGAATCGGGATGACTGGATTCGAACCAGCGGCCCCTTCGTCCCGAACGAAGTGCGCTACCAAGCTGCGCTACATCCCGAAACAAGCTCATAACTTATCCATAGTATCATGTCTTCTGACTAATCAGCATTGGACTTGATAGGATAAAAAGCGAATCACTTCGTCGGAGCAAGTAGATAGTGACTGTAAAACCAAATTGGCTGCGGGTAAAAGCGCCTCAATGGCAGCGCGTCGGTAATGTTAAAGAAATTCTGCGGGATTTGGGGTTGAATACAGTTTGTGAAGAAGCATCTTGCCCTAATATCGGCGAATGCTTCAATGCTGGGACAGCTACCTTTTTAATTATGGGGCCTGCCTGCACTCGTGCTTGTCCTTACTGCGATATAGATTTTGCCAAGCAACCCTTACCCCTCGATCCAACTGAATCTTTACGTCTAGCAGAGGCAGTAAGGCGTTTGCAACTTAATCATGTAGTGATTACTTCTGTCAATCGAGATGACTTACCTGACGGGGGTGCCTCTCAATTTGTAGGCTGTATCGAACAAATTCGCACTATTTCTCCTCAAACGACTATAGAAGTACTGATTCCAGACTTGTGCGGCAACTGGGACGCACTAGAATTAATTATTAAGGCAGAACCAGAAGTACTTAACCACAATATAGAAACAGTTCCCCGCTTGTATCGACGAGTACGTCCCCAAGGAAAGTATTCCCTGTCCCTCGAACTACTGCAACGCACCCGGAAACTAGCCCCCTGGATTTATAGCAAGTCTGGCATTATGGTGGGGTTAAGCGAAACTGATGCAGAAGTCAGAGGAGTGATGCGGGATTTACGAAATGTTGATTGCGACATTGTTACTATCGGGCAATATCTCCAACCTTCCACAAAACACTTAGCTGTCGGCGAATTCGTCACTCCCGAACAGTTTGATGCTTGGAGAGAATTTGGCAAATCGATCGGTTTTCTGCAAGTTGTCTCTTCTCCCCTTACCCGTAGTTCTTATCATGCCGAACAAGTACGAGAATTAATCCAGCTTTATCCTCGTACAAAACCGCCACGCTTTTAACCTATAGGCATTAAGTTGATACCTTTTTGGAATTATGAGGGCATAGAGGTTCTCTAAAGACGTTCTACCAAGTGTTTTCCCTCATTAAGCAGCGTTTTTATAGGCTAAGCAAAAAAAAACTCTTGACAGTGTTCTTTTTGTTGTTCAACTTGGGCAACCTAAGACTAAGAAAAGATTCAAAGCTTATTCTTACCCGAGTCGTAATTAACAAATTGCTATGCTAGCTAATGCTTTATATATTGACACACAGAAAGATAATCTCCTCTCCGCGCCAGAGTTTGAAATAGATAGTGTCAGTGACACAGACAAAGATATCAAGCTGCAAGAGGATTGGGTTGAACTCGATTCAGAAAGTATAGACTCAACTAGTGTTCCTAAAAGAAGCAGTCGCACCACTACTGATTTAGTAAGAATATATCTTCAGGAAATTGGTCGGGTTCCCTTACTCAGAAAAGATGAGGAAGTATCAAAAGCACAACAAATTCAGCGCCACGTCCAATTATTAGAACTGCGAAACCAAGCTGCTAGCACAGCTGAGCCAGAGATAAAGCGTTTTGTTGAAGTACTTGAGGTTCACGATCGCCTAATGTCTCAACTTAGTCACCGTCCTTCTCTAAGAAGATGGGCAATTACTGCAGGCGTGGAAATCTCTCAACTGAAGCAGATTTTATCAGCAGGAAAGAAACGTTGGGCTCAGATAGCTGAGATCGACATTAAAGAACTAGAAAAGACTGAAAAAACAGGTATCAGAGCCAAAGAACAAATGATCAAGGCTAACCTGCGTCTAGTAGTTTCGGTGGCGAAAAAGTATCAAAATCGCGGTTTGGAACTACTCGATCTAATTCAGGAAGGAACCCTAGGATTAGAAAGGGCGGTGGAAAAGTTCGACCCAACTAAAGGTTATCGCTTTAGTACCTACGCTTACTGGTGGATTCGTCAGGGAATTACTAGAGCGATCGCTACCCAAAGCCGCACTATTCGGCTGCCAGTTCACATTACTGAAAAGCTCAACAAAATTAAAAAGGCTCAGCGCAAAATTGCCCAGGAAAAAGGCGGCACAGCCAGCATTGAAGAAATTGCTCAAGAATTAGAAATGACATCTTCTCAAGTGCGAGATGTTTTGGTACGAGTACCTCGTTCTGTTTCCTTAGAACTCAGAGTTGGCAAAGATAAAGATACCGAATTAGGAGATCTACTAGAAACCCAAAGCGCTTCTCCCGAAGAAAATTTGATGCGCGAATCTCTCCATCGCGACATACTCAACCTTCTCGAAGAGCTAACTAGCCGCGAACGGGATGTCATTCAGATGAGATTTGGCTTACGAGATGGAAAACCTTATTCTTTAGCTGAAATTGGTCGTGCTCTGGAACTTTCTCGCGAACGAGTTAGGCAGATTGAGTCCAAAGCTTTGCAAAAGTTACGTCAGCCAAAACGTTTGAGCCAAGTAAGAGATTATATGGAGTCCTTGAGCTAGATTTCTGTTGAGTCTATTATCTGACTTTTTGAGTCGGCTTGAAAGGTTGCCCTCCCGCTTTTTAGCAATTAAAGCCAGGTATTGAGATAACGGGCAACCTATTTAAATAAAGAAACAACGATTTTATTGGTTGATTTTGTTAAGTTTTTTTAATGAAATCGACTTTAAATTAAATCTGATTGATGACAGACAACTGCAAATAGCGCGGCCATAGCAGTAATTGCTAAAGCGATCAGAGGGCTTTGTCCTTGGCTGACAGCAAAAGAAGTTACTACGCCAGCTCCTAATGCAGCAGTAGCAGCAGCACCTAAAAGATCTTTATTGGTATTTTTATTGTACATAGGTTTAGTTGATTTAAATAGCTAAATCGGGAAAATCTTGGGAAAAAATTAGTTTTTCTAACCTAGCATCCACTTTTCACTTGCTGTAAAAAATCGTGAATTTTGCAATCAAGATTTAAATTTAGCTAAATTTCTTAACAATAACTGGGCGATAGAGGAGTCAATTGTAGAGGTATAAAAATGATTTAACAATTGACCAGTTCAGAATTTGACAGTCAATGGCAAAATCATTAAATAGGCAGACTTCAAATCACAGAACTATTTATGTCCAAAACCTATACAGTTCAAATTCACCACCAAGGTCAAACCTATACCTTTCCAGTCTCAGAAGAACAAACCATCCTGCAAGCTGCATCTGAGGCGGCGATCGAGTTGCCAAACTCCTGTAATGCTGGCGTTTGCACTACCTGTGCTGCTCAAATTCTCGAAGGCACAGTAGATCAAAGTGACGGGATGGGAGTTTCTCCGGAACTACAAAAGGAAGGGTATGCTCTACTATGCGTCTCTTATCCCCGTTCCGATCTCAAAATAGAAGCTGGCAAAGAAGAGGAAGTATATCAGCGACAATTCGCACCCCTCTAGGTTGGTGTCAATTGTCAACTGATGGGTTGAGACAAGCAGGGGCGGGAAGAGGGAAATATTCCAATTAATAAGTGGATTAGCTTGGAACTGCTATGATAATCCTATTCGCGCTCGATAGCAGTTGTTAGCAAATGACTACCCACTTTATTACTGCCGAAATTGACCTGCAGCAAACACCGGCAAAACTACAGCAGGAAATAGAAGAAGAACTAAACAAACGGGGAAAACCTCTACGTTGGGCGATCGCCAGTGTAGATAGCAATAAGCAAAAAGCTTTAGTTGAAGCAATAGTCACAGAAGTCGGAGAGACGTTCCAGAAAACTTCTGTACAGCAGTAATCCTAATGTGCAGGTCGTGCCTCAACCTCCTTATACTGTTGTTTTAATTGTCCCCACTGGTGTAGGTGCCTCTATTGGTGGCTATGCAGGAGATGCTTTGCCAGTAGCAAGAGCGATCGCCCAAGTCAGCGATCGCCTCATCACTCATCCCAACGTCCTCAATGGCGCTCAACTCTACTGGCCTCTAAGCAATACTTTCTACGTAGAAGGCTATGCCCTTGACAAATTTGCTAGTTTATGCTGGGGCTTACGATCGGTTCGTCAAAATCGGGTAGGTTTAATTCTCGATCGAGCCATAGAACCAGAATTGCAGCTGCGACACTTACAAGCAGCCGATGCCACCAGAGCTACTTTAGGACTAAATCTTACTGACTATGTAGTAACAGACGCACCCTTGCAAGTAGAATTACGTACCGCCCCATCGGGAGCTAGTTGGGGGACCATTGGCAATACGGGCAGTTTGTTGCGAGCGGCAGAAACTTTAATCGATCGAGCTCAAGCAGAGGCGATCGCGATCGTTGCTCGCTTTCCTGACGATACCGACAGCTCGATCCTACAAAACTATCGTCACGGTTCGGGAGTAGATCCCCTTGCTGGTGCCGAAGCGGTCATCTCCCACTTGATTGTCCGTACTTTTAACATCCCCGCTGCCCACGCACCTGCGTTAATGCCCCTCCCCCCGGACCCCAATCTATCCCCCCGTGCTGCTGCTGAAGAATTGGGTTATACTTTCTTACCCTGTGTTCTCGTCGGACTCAGCTATGCCCCCCAGTTTATTGTCAACAAGCAAAATTACTCACCCTTGCCAGAAGATATTTGGGCAGAACAAGTCGATGCCGTTGTCGTGCCAGCAAATGCCTGTGGTGGCAGTGCTATCCTTAGTTTCAGCGGTCTCCAAGCCCAAATTATTGCCGTTGAAGAAAATCAGACCAAAATGGAAGTTCCTCCAGAACTTCTAGGCATTAAAGCGATTAGAGTAAACTCGTATTTAGAGGCGTTAGGTGTTTTAGTTACTCATCGCGCTGGTATTAGTGCCGATGCCCTGCGCCCTCGTTTATCCTCTCTGCATTGCTTATCTATTAATCGTGGCAAATCCTAACAATCCTGAAATTGAACCCCTGACTCGCACGCAAATTTTGGTAGCTATGGGGGTAACGGCAGTTATCTTGCTTATTGTTGCCAAGTTATGGCAAAAATTTGGCTCTGTCTCCATTCTCTCTATACAGGTTACATCTTATGCTCTGCTATTAGGAGTTGGTCTAGCTGCAGGAATTATCTTTGCCAATAGCATTGTTTATCACCTCTGGCCAGCTTATCGCCGCAGCGCCGACTTTTACTTAGAAATGGTGATTAAACCCTTGCAGTGGCCCGATTTAGTTTGGATAGGATTGTTACCCGGTTTGAGCGAAGAGTTGCTATTTCGGGGCGTAATGTTATCTGCTTTGGGTTTAAACTGGATTGCCTTGATCGTTTCTAGTGTGGTGTTTGGTATCCTTCACCTAAGTGGTTCCGAACAATGGCCCTACGTAGTTTGGGTAACGGTGGTAGGATTTGTGTTGGGATATAGTGCAATAGCAACGGGGAATTTGCTGGTACCAATAGTGGCTCATATTGTCACTAATTTCGTTTCTAGTTGTCTGTGGAAAGCAGGAAAATCGGTAGGATTTCCTTCTTCTTGAAGATGAACTAGTCCTAACTACTTATTTGACTGAGCCAGTGCGAAAACCCTCGAGGTTAGAGCGACTTAGACATTTCTGGTGGTTAAAAAAGCCCCAAACCCATACACAACAATAATTTTACATCGATTTAGTTGTTTTCTTAATATATCTAGGTTTCAGCGATTTTTTAGGTGTTGACCTAGATCCCTTGCCTTAAGTGGGTTGGAGGCTTTTTTTCGTTATTTTTTGTCTAAGTCCCGTTAATTGCCCATGATAAAAATTCAAAATGCAAAATTAAGAAGAGAAAAATATCGATCATCTGAACGATTTGGTTTTTACTGTTTAATTTCACTAGTGAGAATAGTGCTATTAGTGCTATTTGTTGGTGAGAATGTTGTGCTCGACGAGAGATTATTCTGCTTTTGTGACTTTTGTTTTTCCTGGGCTATCTGAGTAATATATCCTTCTACATCGCTTTGGAGAATATTTTCCACTCTTTGAGCAAAATCAGTATAGACATCGGCGTGATTTTGAGCATTGGAATAAGCTCCACTAAGCTGGAAAAAATGCCACCCCTCAGTTTTCATTTTCTCTGCCGTTGGACGATAGTGACGATACCTAGCCCCAAAACTAAAAAACTCTTCAATAGCAGCACTAATAGCAACTGCTTGACTCATTGCAATGACTATCAAGTTTAGCCAGTTCCTAGAGTCAGTGTTAGTGCTAATACTGATCAAAGCAGGAACTATTACACCGCCGATAATCGTAACCATTCGTAGTCTATAGTATCGATTACGAGATTTATTGGCTTGGCTCTCTAACCACAGCAATTGTTCGAGCCAGCGAGCTTTCATAAATTGTTTTTGCAAGTCTGACAGCTCGATACGATCGATCAGCTCAGAGAACTCTTGCTTAAGATAGTCAGTATAAGAAGTTTGTTTTGGCATCTTTTACTTCTCTATTGACAGCTTCTTCATCGTAGCTTAGCTTATCGAAAACTTGTTTGAACAACTTGTTAAGTGGGTAGGCAAAAATAAATATAAAATCAAAATGAGAAGTTAGCTGTTAGTTAATTGTTAATGGTTGATTACTGATTGCTCATTGCTGTTTGTTATAGCAATCGGATTTGATTCGTGAATTAGCTGGTGAAGACAGGGAACGGGGAACAGGGAACAGGCAACAGAAATCACAAAGTTCCTTTCCGTTCTTTTCTCACAAATGACTTACGATTGCTATATCCCTCTTCTGTCACTCTCCGAGAAACCTTGAAATTTTAAAATTCTGTAACCATTATCCACTAAGCGATCAAGCAGTTATTTCTTAATAGAAATTTTCCCAGGTGATCGGATGACGAAAATTTGACTACAAATGGCTCAAAGAATTGATATTGCTTCTTTTGAAAACCTTTTATTAATATGAAATGTCGGAGAGTGACAGAAAAGGAATATTGTCTCCCCACACTTCCCACACTTCCCACACTCCCCACACTCCCTCTCTCAACCATTTTCTAATTAATTTGACCCACCTACTTAC
>JBFRWL010000437.1:0-10873 GCA_051439565.1 Prochloraceae cyanobacterium | reverse complement strand
AGCTTCGTGTTCTGGGCAAGGGAATGCTGACCAAGACAGCGACAGCGTAACCCAACGAAAGCGTTGACTTTTGTAGGATGGATAATTTAGCTTGTCCCGAATGCAGAAAGTTTTAAATATGTTGGGTTTCATACTTCAACCTAACCTACAAAACTAAGATGCTGGGTTCAATTTTGAACATTGTTCCCCCAAGCTTGGGGGTTAGGGGGCTGAAAATCATTGTTGTTACCCAACGAAAGCGTTGACTTTTGTAGAATGGATAATTTAGCTTGTCCCGAATGCAGAAAGTTTTAAATATGTTGGGTTTTGTGCCCTCAACCCAACCTACAAAACTACTCAACCTACAAAACTAATCCGCATCAGGCGTTATATGTATAGATTTGCCCATTATGGCAATGACAATAACGCTTATAGTGCAATTAAACGGGTATCCATAGTATGGCGCAGTTCTAAAGCGGCATTTTACAGTAGTATTAACTGAGTTACCTGAAATTTCTTTTGTAATTGTCAATCCAATATCATTTATAAGCCCATCCTCTGGATAGCATGGCTCTCCATTAAACACTATATAGAAACGTTGCCCTGCTATGAAAGCTTGTGCTTTTATAACAGGGTGTACAAAGTTAAACGTATGTTGAAATTCAATATAGTCTTCTTTAGTAGAATGAGCTTGATTGGAGGCGACAAAATCATGGTGCTGAAAATCTATTATTGGAATGCCTTGAACTTCTTGATCAGTTGCGACTTTAAAACTACCAGAAACTTCTAACTTAGCGGATGGAGATTGAGTCCCAATACCTACATTGCCATCATCATTGATTGTCAACTTTGTATCCCCAACATCACCTTTGTCAATCAATAGTTTCTTAGCAAAAGTGATCCTTGAATGATTATCCTCAGCTTTCAATTTTAAGAAATTGTTTTGGTCACCTCTTTCTATTTCTATATTGGAATTAGAATCAGACTTGTAAACTCGAAGCATCCGAGTCTGCGGATCATTCACCTGTTCTGGATTTCCTATATCAACATTACTGTCAATCTGTAAAACGTCCTCACTCGTTCCAAATACCGCTGTTTGTTCCTTCCCTATTCGAACTTTGTCGTCATACACTAAAGGTGCTTTTTCGATTTGACATATAAATTGCCCATCATCATAATTTGGGACATTATGATAACCTAAATAGAGATTAGTTTCTCCTGTGGGGTGGGCAGTGATAATGTTTGTTATGTCAATTAAAATTGTATCCTGGGGCTGTAGCACAACTTCTTTGGGCGGAATAAAAGTCCACTTCCTTCCTTTTGTTTCTCCTCCAACAAGTATTTGTTCTTTTCTATCTTCCTGCCATTGGTCTACATCTCCCGCTACATGGATTGAAATATCAATGTCATTAACTTGATCTTCTGTTCCCAACGCCCAAGGTGCAAGAATGTCTACATGATCGTTATCTTCCGCTTCCAATATCACCTCTAATTGAGAGCAATTACTAGAATCTAGTGCATCATAGTAAAAAGTAATATTAGAATTTTCCGTAATAGTAGTATTGGTAATACGCAGTTGTAAACTGCTCACTTCTTCGTGGGTATTGAGAACTTTATTGCCATTCACAAAACCGACATAGAGGGGGATGTTAGTGTTAGATTGTCCAGTTGCTTTAACCATGTCTAATTCAAGAGTAGTGTTAGTAGAATATTCGCTAGGTGGTGGAATTAATTCATCAATCTTGTCCGGGTTAATGTCCCAATAGTTGTCTGATTCAATGTCCCAATAGATAGTGACCTCAGTAGTATTTATTTTGACCGCAGATTGATCGGACTCAGTAGCCACTCCCGTTAAAATAATTTCTATCGAGCTATTATCGCCAGGAGATAGGGTTTTTGGATCACCCTGCCATAGCAGATAAATAATTTCCTCATCGGCATTACTAGAAGGGCTGATTAACCAATTGCTGCCCTCTACTGCAACTGTTTGGGAATCAATTACTTTGCTAAATTGCAGTTTAAAGTGATAATGCCCTTCATTAGGAGTGCTTGCTCCATTAATAGGATTAATGGTGATGCTTTCATCTTCCAGAATATTTCCGATATTGATATGAAGGGGTGCAACATTTGCGGGATTGGCGATTTGTAAAACATTACATAATTCTTGCTCTCCTTGATTTAGTGCTTCATAGCACCAGGAAACTTCAAAAGGCTTTTTTTCATCGGTCATAATTTTGTTCCTTGTGTTGAATGTTTGGGGTCAGGGATCAGGAGGCAGGAGGCAGGAGTCAGGAGGTGTTGATGGGTTTGTTTTGCTTCCGTTGCTCGATTTTATGAGAATAGGAATTTAGTAGTTTACTAACCTCTTCTAAGTGCTGCATCAGTTTGGTGCTGTCGCCACAGTTAAGATCTCATGCCAAAATTAAGTAATATCCACATTCTTCATACTGAAAGCATTGTTGTTTATAACTTTTGACTTTTGACTTTTGACTTTTGACTTTAAACTAAGTCTCTCATTACTTTTTCTAGTTGGTATCACCTCCTAAATCCCAAAACTACCTAACCTGGGGGGCATAGATAAAACTTTCGGCGATCTCAGGATCGATATTCACCTTACTAGTATCGAAACCTAATGCTCCCAGAAGATTGTCTCGTGCCGGCTGAGTTGCGATGGTATCTCGAATGCGATCTCGTTTTTCTTGCTCCTCGCTCAAACTGGCATCGGGGACAAATACTTCTAGGGTTTCCCAACTGAAGAAATTATCTTCAATGGGGATAGTATCATAAAGTAAATGTTCAACACCGATTTCATGGGTTTCACCAGGTCTAGGTTGTTCGGCAGGCAGAATACGTAAACCAAAGCAGACATTGCCGATAAATTGGTCTTCATTGACATCAGGAGGCACAATGTGATCGCTGCGCTGAGGATTTCCCCAGACGGCAGTGGGAGCTTGTTTGGGGATAGCTTCAAACCTAAATTTGGCTTTAGCATCTCCAGCCTTACCATCTTTGGTAATGATAACTTTGTGGCTAGTCTGCAAATCACCTTTTTTAATTCCCATAGAATTGACACCAAAGTCGGAAACAGTACCAAAAGATTGCTCCTCATCCCAGGTAAGAACTTGTTTGGCAGGAATTAAGCTATCTGTGGTCAACTCCAAGTTTTTAGGATTGATTACCCAAACTTCTTTTTCTTTAGCAGTTTCTGCATTAAGTACCAACTGCTTGGTTAAACCATCAACCACCGCGATACTACATACTTCCTCCTCTGCTGGCAAGAAGGCTGATTCAAAATCATCCCAGTGAATAGGAGCGGGGTATTGGGAACTTTGATCGCCAATCTCGATGGTGATTTTGATGAGGAGAATTGTAATAGTAAACTTACAACCAAAATCGGGACCCCAAAAACGAACGTCTGCCCCTACACCGACAGAGACACAACCCATCCCTGCCCGGATATGTAGACGGAGGCTAACATCGTAATGATAGGGTTTCCAACCAAGTAATACGTCCACTCCCGCATCAAACTCAGCCCAGATACAACCTAGTTTATAGGCAATGGCAAACATTCCTCCCGCCATCACTCCATGTCCACAGAGGGCAAAATAGACTTGAGCGGTAGTAAAAGCATTATTGTCGATCTGCCAACTGAAGCCCAAGCGAGGCACATCAGGATAGTAATCAGGAATCTGAAAACGAGGATGATAACCCCCTTGGGTAACCACAAAATCACCTGCTCGTGAGCCAGTAAACCATAGCCCATAGGCATAGCCTCCTGTTAAATGACATTCCCTACTCAGGAAATAGGAACTAGGGGTAAGTTGCCCCCGAATCATCAATACTCCTTCACTGGGAGCAAACCGAGCTTGCATCACCATTTCCGCCACCGCGATTGGCTCAAATCCAGTTTTAATGGTGGTAGGAAGCATTAAAGTAGCAGTGGCAATTAAATCTAGTTCAAACACACTAGAGTCGATCGCGATCGTCACTAACCCAGTGCCATCAATGATTTTGAAGCAGGTAAATTCCAGCCCTATCGCCCCAAACCCCGCCCCAATTTTCGGTGTGACATAATTTTGATTTGCTAATGTATTTAATTCCTCAGCAATAATCGTGGCAGTATCAGCAGGATCTACTGGTCCGATCTCATTCTGCTCCTGAACTGCCTCATCCACAAAAGGAAAGCTTATTATTTCTTCTAGGGTTGGCATCTTCAAGTTATAGTTATAACCAAATCCCCCTGATACTCCCGTAACGAAGAAGAAAGGTGGACCGCCAAAGGGATAATTTACCCTTAAGTAGAGGAACAGACCAAAATCGTTGCTGCCCTGAAATGCAGCAAAGGAACCAATGGCAGAGATCGAAAGAGCTTTTTTGCCCCCTTTCCCCGTTTTCATGCCGATGACTACCGTTCCTAAATATTCGTCATAGCTGCTACCTTCCACTACGAGGAAAGTACCACCTATTTCTAGTCCTCTGGTTATAATTAGTAAGCCAAAACCATCAAGGTTGAAGGTCGGCGTAAACTCTGTCAAGGGAGAACTAATGGATAGTCCATTGATGGTCAGCTCCATCTTACGACCTATATCGATAATAAATAGAGGTGTGAGGTGAATTTCTCCTTGTTTATAAACCAGTCCAACTTGCTCGAAGTGCATCGGACCAAAGGTTTTTTGCACCGTTAACCAAGCACCATTATCGGCAATAGTAATGGGGAATTCTTCTTCTGGGGTCGTCGTATTCTGGGAAGAAACCAAGCGGAAATTCCCCCCTGAAGGCAAGCCACTTAAACTCCTGGTTCCACCACCAGTAGGGGGAACAGTTTTGGGACGGGACAATGGGGTTAACCAGGCTTTAACATAGCCGCCAAGATTAAAGTGAGCACCAATAGAAGCACCTCGTCTTAGTTCATTAGTAGTGGCACAGGGGGGTCTTATTCTGAGGGGGGAGTTTATTTCTTCGAGGAAATAGTTAATGGCAATTAGCTGTTGGCGGGAGAATGTCTGTAATGCCACTAAAAACTCACACCCAAACTCACTATCCGACAAAAGATCGCCTGGTAAAAGTTGATTCACTAAAGGAAGGTCATTAAAGGCAATGTGGGCATTAAAGCCAATGCTAAAGAGCAGCGATCGCTTTGGTTTACCTACTCCAGTTTGAGCAGGACAATCAATTACCAAGACCAGATCTTCTTGCAGCCCAAATGAACTCAATAACTCTTCGGGAAATAGATCCCCTAGCCCTGGAGCAATCTGACTGACTAACTCCCCTAAAGACACATCAGTAATACCATCCTCTAGATGCTGTTGGGCAATAAACTGTCCAACAATCAGCTTAGAGCTAGAATTCGAGCCTGATGGCTGTTGGCTCTGAAAATATAAATCAAAGATTATTACTTTGCTCCAATCCTCAGCAAGAGGAATTAGAATTTCGCCACCATAGGTTCTTTCATAGCTACCACCATCCTCGATTCTAATTAATATTCTGACTTCGAGTTCTGTTTCTCCAGAGCCCTGATCATCTTGATCAATAGTAATCTTTGCTTCCAATTCAAATCGATGAAGATATGATCCACTTGTTTCAATATATTCATATAGGTAACTAAATTGACCAAGGTCGAAGTTTCCAGAAATTGTTTCCATATCTGAATCTTCATTTAGGTTAATACCAAAAGCCTCTTGGATGAATTCAATTAACTCAGTAAGGTTTTGCAGCATAGAAATCCTACTGAGTTCATTAAGAGTTAAGCTACCCTGCTGCGTTTGTTGTTTAAGAGCTAAATTGTCCATATTTTATCTGAGTAAAAAATTTGTGAATTGGGCGTTGATGATTTGAGAATGCCGATCTCGAAATCAGAGCAATCAATGATTTATTTTTCGTTGATACTTGCATCGAAAACAGTTCGTATTCCCCAACGCCCTGAATTGAATACTTTGAACTATGAAGGTATCTAGCATTATGTTGAAGCAGCTTAACTAGCTCTATTGCGGGGGCTTATTTTTGATTTAATAAATTGAACAAATGCTTTTCCCGTCTCAGATTTTAGGAAATCTTGGTATTGCTTGTTTGAACCTTTATTTGAAACACATACATTAATAAGAATTTCAAGAATATCTTTAGGAGATATAGTCGAACTTATATTCTCGAAATGGCGAAGATTCACAGTGACAATTTCATCCATTTCTCCATAATCACGTTTTGGTGCTTTATGACCAGGATATTGATAATTTGGCCATAGTACATCAGTTTGTTGAAATATCCCTGTTGTATAGAAGTGCATGCTATCAATACCTCCATTCTCTCTTATATTGAGGCCTGAGATGAGAAAATCGAAATTATTACCCTTGCTACCTTCAATACTGTAGGTTTCACAACTCTCTTCTTTCACCTCTTCAATAAGAGTATTTAAAACATCGGTTTTCAGATTTCCTCCAAAAAAGGAAGGATAACCTCCTGCATACTGTTGTCTTCCGTCGAATGCGTTGTGAGTTTTTTTAATGGGAAATATTATCTCGTTTTTACTCTGATTCCAAAACAATACATAGAATTTCCATTGAATTCCTGGTTTTGCTTTAAATGGTCTAATAGGCATGATTTCTCATTTTCCTTGTTGTTTAATATTTGAGCTTGAGCGTAAGAAAGATAAAAAGCTAAAATCTTAGAGCTATTTATTCAGCTTCCTCTAGACTCAATTGCAACCACCCTTCATAAAGTTGTTGCGGTTGGGAAAAAGTTGCCGCAAGGTTTACGGGCTGAATCGCGGTTGTTTCTGTCCATTCTTCACCGTTGCGAGACACCCAAGACCAAACTGCATTGGCTTCTTGCGGAACAGGAATTGCTAAACCAGAAGAACTTATCAGCTCCTCTTGGGAGTCAGCTTCCATATCAGTTATGCGATCGCATAACATAGGAGTAGCCAAGAAATTAACTTCCATCGACTGTAATGCTTGACTATAATTTTCTGAGGGTAAGGTCAATTCTCGATTAGGTAAAATTCCGCTAGTAGCATGAATCACTCCCCTCGGATCGATCAACATCGTTACCGTCTGAGGCGGTGAATCCACCGTTTGCTCGAAATAAACCAATCCTTCTGCTTCAGTTTGAATCAAGTCGGTGTCATCTACGAGGCGACTTTGGGGTGCATAGAAGATATTACGTTCATATTGATAATCATCATCAGTACCTACAACAGGTGTTTCTCGCCAATAGCCCACCAGCCCATCATTGAGTTGTTGATAATCTCCTAAACGAATGGGAAATTTGACCTGGGTATATCCATAGGTAGGCGCTTCTGGCATATCATTATCGAGTGGCATTGTGGGATCGCCAAGAGGTAAACCCTTAACCTCTAAGCTAAAGGTGGCACGAACTACAGCAATAGGTCGCCCTAGTAACAAAGCTAAACTATTATGTTGAGCAAAACTCTCAGGATCGATGGTAGCCAAAGAATTATCTAGAGTAGAAATAAACTGTTGTTGAAAATCTTCTCCTAATTCGATGAGATATTCCACCATCTTACGCAGATGCTCATTAGCTATTTCTGCAACAGTAGCAACACCAAATCCTCCAGGGGCAGATCTCCAGTTACCAGCCCGATCCAAAGAACCTAAGGTTTTACCCTGCTGGTCGTAAATACCCAAAGTACTATCAAGATTATTAGGCACAATCCAACCACAAACAGGATTTCTCGCTGGCTTGGTGGTCATTTCAATCTCACTGAGGGCATCTGCTGCTAACCAGTAGAACTTGAGACGGGCATGTTGGGCTAATCGAGGAGGTAAAACAGCTTGATAATGGACATCAGAATTACTAGGAGTCATCTCGGTAGTAGTTATAACCTCGGTATCTCTACCATCAGAAGCTACAACTTCTAAATATCTCCCAAAACTATCTACTAACCGCAGTTGATTAATAAATAGACCCCCACTACGTATCGGATTAAAAATATCTCCAGTGAGGAATTCGTATTGCAAACTATTACCCAAAGTCCAACGAACCTGTTCGGTTAATACTATTGCATCAGTATTAGTACTCAAAGGCTCATTTACTTCTAACTGAAACGTTGGTCTTGCTAGCAGGAGGGTATCATTAAACCCACCTATTATTTGAGCTTGACAGTCCAGGGTTTCCATCTGTTCATAAGCCCATAATGCGACGGAGATGGTGTCTTGGGCTTTTTCTGATTCTGTTAGTCCTTGAACATAGTCTGTATTTTCATACCATTCCTTAACCGTCTCAAAATTATCTTTCAAGTAGTCTGGGGTTTGCAGATCTTCGGCAATATCCTGCTCGGAATAGTAGCTAGGCAGCAGTTGTTCTGTTAGATAACGGGTTGATCTTCTGCTTAATTCTTCACCCACTGAAGGAGTTAGAATACTAAATCCTGTATAACTATCACTTTTGCCAGTTTCAGTAAAACTGCTCTCACGTCCTTCTCGTAGCTGGAGATCGATCGCATTATTTGCCAAATTGTAGTTATCTAGAATCTGCTCTGGATAGTAACCTTGACTTCCCTGACCTTCTGTACCACGACAAGGATAGTTCAAGATATACCAGTGGAAGGCGAAGGGATTCCAAGGCTGCTCATTCCAGGTAATAAAATTAATCGATTCTTCCCCAGGGGCTGGTTCAAGGCTGTCAATTTGCCTTAGAAGGTCATCAATATTGTCTGGTGGAATTGTCTCCTTCAAATCAAATTCCACAGGATAACATTCCAATAAATCATCCTCCCGCAATCGTCCATCCCGTCCAAAACGATTGGAGGCTTTTGCCGCTTCTCCTGTCAGTAGAATAGCTGGGTCGCTAGCACGCCAGTAATTTTGACTAGGAACTCGGATCAGACGGTATTGTGTAGTAGGATTTTCATTATTGATCGCACTTTCTAAACTGCTAATTGCATTGACGAGATTAAAAGCAATTTGAGAAGTAGTAGGGGGAATATAAATAGTAAGAATTCCTTCTTTTACCCTTGCTTCATAGGTTTGATCATTATCTAGAATCTGCCAAACAGCACCTTCAGAAAATTCTTCACCTGCAGCAATTGTACGAACAACTTCATCCCCAGATAAGTGCACTCCACAACATTCAAATTCATTGGTTATCCAGCTCCAATCTACGCGATCATTTGGTATCTCAACATCTTCTCCAGCTTTTTGTCTTATGACGGCAACGTAACTGCTGAAATATTTGTTGCTAAAACGATCCATTAATTTCGATAGAACCCCAAAAGGTAGAGGTTTTGCCGTCATCCTCAGATTTCCTTCTTCTCTTGTAAATTCGATTTCCCCTGCTTCAGCGATTGCTGTTCGTAGAGGAGTCAGGCTGGTTTCGGAGACGGTACGGTAGAAATCCGAATCTTCCGCATACTTAATAAAGTAGTACCATTGACTATATAACTGTCGCTGCATCGTCTCTATATCGAGCCAAGCCTGATTATATTGTTCCTGAATAACGTTAAGTTCATTCAGTGCCTGAGCTAAATCATCGGGTAAAGAGTCTGTTGACTGAGTTGGGGAATTCGAATTCAAGGTAACCTGAGGCATAATTGCCCAAAGATAGCCATTTTTTTCCGTACCAAACCTGTCTTGGTGTCTTACTTCTCGGAATTTGGCATCAATATCCAGTTTCCGTGACTCCAAGCGATCCAATAGTTGTAAGGCTTCTAATTGTTCTTCAACTGTTTCACAAATTGTCTTATCTGGGTTACTATCAAGCAGATTATCTTTATTCGGGTAGGAGTTAGCTAAATATGCAGCGAGAGCTTCTGAGGAAGATTCTGCGATCGCAATACTAGGACTAGACAACTCACTACCCGAATTACTAGCCCCACTAAAGGTAATACGAGAATGGTAGAGCGTTCTTGGGGGTAGTTCTCCCTCCAGCTCAAGAGTCCAACTAAATTCTTCTTGTAAAATTTCTAGTAATTGTTCAGGTTCAGTTATTTCACTATTCTTGTCTAAAAACCTTTGCATACAATCCTGCGAGCCGTCGCTATACCAACCGATGACATCATATTGTAGGTTGGCAGGAGGAGTGTCAGTTTGATAATCAGGATCGTGAAAGCCAAAGACACTATAACAATTGGGATAAAACGCAGCAAAGGTCGCTTTAACTTCATCAAAAATAGGTATAGTTGCCTTAGTTCCAATAGCAGTCAATTCAGATGCATATTCATTGCCAGTAGGATCTTCAGCTTGCCATTCTTCCAGCTCTAAGCTACGTCCCATATAGCGATAAGGCTTATCTTGATAAGTGCTGGCATCATCAGGATCGACGGTAGTCAAATCTGGTGGCTCCATCAAAATAGTAATTGGCTTTGGTGTAATGCTTGGAACTTCATGAACAGGATAGAGATAGTCACTTTCTACCATCCATTTTTTCTCTTCTTGTACCCCTCGGCGGATAATCAGCCAACGGTTAGGAACCTGAGGAAAAGTCGTTTCTACTTCGTGTTTTCCAGTAGTTAGGGCATCTGGTATCGACCAATGTAGATGTATTCCTGCTTTCAAAGTCAATTGCTGTTGAAATACACCCGTAAGAATCTGCTCACTGAGATTAGGACTACCATCGTTATAATCCTTTCCTTCAAATCTATAGGGTAATTTGTTATAGTCTGCCATTGTATCGAGGACTGACTCGCTG
Organism: Prochloraceae cyanobacterium; assembly: GCA_051439565.1. GTDB lineage: Bacteria > Cyanobacteriota > Cyanobacteriia > Cyanobacteriales > JBFRWL01 > JBFRWL01. The sequence continues at coordinate 253 of JBFRWL010000437.1, read as the reverse complement.
CTTGCTAGGCAGAGAGCATCCAGATGAATCGGAACTAGTAGAGTGTTGCTCATCGATAATAAGAAATAAAACTATTATTGTTGGGCTGGGGATGAAAATTTACTTTCTATCCTCTGTAGCTTCATCTTTTTTGAAGAAGATCTAAAAATCAATTTCTGAATTTTTTTTCGAGTTAGAGCCAATTTTCCTTCTGATTAGCCATATTCGATTTACTTTGACCCTAAAAACCCCTATTTTAAAAAGTCTATAACTG